>CBFGOS010000006.1:0-23002 GCA_965650425.1 uncultured Lysobacter sp.
CGGTCACCATCGGCACCGCGTTGTGGTGGCTGCCGATGATGACCGATGCCAACGTGCCGGTGCTGTGGTGCCCCGCCAGCACGTTGTCGACGAAACCGATCAGGCCGGTGGACACGTGCCCCGCCACCAGCGGCGCAGCCAGCAACGCGCTGGTGCGGATTTCATCCGACAGGCGCTGGCTGGGTCGCGCTTCGGGCGCGACGGAAGGCGGAGTGGGTGCGGAGGACATGGCGAGTCGACCAGCGACTGCAGCCGCGTCGTCGCAACCGGTGGCGGACGCTGGCGCCGGGTCGCGGCGGACGGCTATCTTAGCGCCTCGCCGATGACGGGACGGCGCCATCAGGGAACGGGGAACCATGGGGTCGGACTCACTCACGCATTGCGAGAACTGCCACGAGCCATTGCACGGCCCGTATTGCCACGCCTGCGGGCAGTCGGTGGCGAGCCCCGTACGGCACGTCGGCCACGCCATCGAAGACGTGTTCGAATCGTTCTGGCATCTGGATGGGCGCGTGTTCCGCACGTTGCGCCACCTGTTGTCGCCCGGCCGCGTGGCGCTCGAGTACCTGGCCGGCCACCGCGTGCGCTACATCGCACCGCTGCGGCTGTTCGTCATCCTCAGCCTGATCACGTTCTTCGTCGGCAAGCTCACCGTACATGCCGAAGGCCCGGCGTTCGAAGTGAATGCGGGCAATACCCGCTTCGCCCAGATGCAGACCGTGGCCGAAGTGGAGCGCGCGCGCGACGACGCGCTGCGCAAGATCTCCGCTGCCGAACGCGAGGCCGCCAGGACGCCCGGTGCCAGCCCCGCGCTGGTGATCGCGCGCACCCAGGTCGAGGGCGCCGCGGCCGCACGCATCGCCGAGTTGCGCGGCAAGTCACCGGCGCAGCCAGCAGGCACCGCATCGCCCGATGCAAAGCCGGAGCCGGCCGACGCCCCCGCCGCACCACCGTCGGCCCCGCCTGCCGCGAAGCCGCCCGGGGTGTCATTGGGTGGCGAGTGGAACCCGGAAAAGAATCCCATCCAGGTCGCGTGGCTGCCCGAGTTCGCCAATCGCTGGCTCACCGATCGCGCCGCACGCGCCCAGCGCAACCTGGCCACGATGGGCACCAACCAGGACGCGCTGCTGCAGGCGTTCATGGGCGCCATTCCGACCGCGCTGTTCGTGCTGGTGCCCGTGTTCGCGCTGCTGCTGAAGGTGTTCTACCTCGGCTCGCGGCGGCTGTACCTGGAGCACCTGGCCGTCGCGCTGTACAGCCATGCCTTCATGTTGCTGGCACTGCTGGCTTCGTTCCTGCTGGCCGCGCTGGGCAATGCCTTCGCCGCGCGCGCCGGGCTGGTCGAGTCGCTGGCGACCCTGGGCACGGTGCTGCTGTGGTGCTGGGTTCCGATCTACCTGCTGCTGATGCAGAAGCGCGTGTATCGGCAGGGGTGGCTGGCCACCAGCCTGAAGTACATCGTCATCGGTTGGGTGTACGTGGTGCTGGTCTCGTTCGCCGCGCTGTACGCGCTGCTGGCGGGCATCGTCGGGATGTGAGCCGGGGTCAGCGGTCCAGTCGCCGGAAGAGCCAGGCCGACCGCTGTTCCACCGTCGTCGACAGCAGTTCATGCCGCAGGCGCGCGCGCGCCTGGGGGGGCGTGCGCTGCACGAGCACGGCAAGGTCGGCGCGTTGCGCCGGCGTCAGCTCGCGCAACACTTGCAGCAACGGTGCCTGTTCCCGCGGCGGCACCTGCGCCAGCAGCGGTTGCAGGCGCGGGTAGTCCACTCCCAGCACCGGACCCAGCATCCAGCCACGACGCTCGCTTTCATCCAGCGCGGCATAGCGCTCGCGCCACGCGTGCTGCTGCGCCGGGTCCAGCCGCTGCCAGCGTGCCGCCACTGCCTTCACTTGCGCTTGTTCGTCCGGTGAAAGCCGATGCCAGGCGGCATGGCGCTCGCGCCGTTCGGCCCGCTCGCGGGGCGACAGCGCCGCCCACGCGGCGGCCCGCTCGCGCAGGGCCTGGCGTTCGTCCTCCCGCCATGCCTCCCAGCGCGCGGCACGGGCCTGCAATTGCTGACGCTGCACCGGCGACAATCGCGCCAGGCTGTCGCCAAAGGCGTCCAACAGCGGTGCGGCGGCATGGCAGACCCCCAGGGCCAGCAGCAGCGGAAGCAAGACCGCGGACCGGCGCGAGCCATCACGGCACGGCATGGCCACCTCCCTCGTCCGACGATTCCAGCGGTGGCAGTCCGTCATCCGGCAACGCGGGCAATGGCGACGCCGAGGGCTCGCCCGGGGATTCGGCCGCCTCGGGCGCCAGGCGTTCGGCCGCGACCGCACCCGCGTCCACCGCCGCAAGCCATGCCTGGAACGGCCACTCGGCCGCGGCCTCGTTGCCCGCCGGATCGGCCAGCAGGTCGAAATCGGGGTGCGCCACGAGCAGCGCGTCGGCGGGCAGCGTGGCGGCCGGCAGCTCCGCGGGTGGCAGCGGCTCGATCCGCACGCCGCGCCCCCAACCCCCGCTCAAGCCCGAGCTGGGCCACCACCAGCTGGCCACCAAGGCCAAGGCACAGAGCAGCAGCAGGCTCCACAACACCGGCAACAGCCAACGCGGCCGGCGTCGCGCCGTGGCGGCTCCTCCCACTGGCACCTGATCCACCCGCCCGGGCAGCTGGCCCCGCATCAGCATTTCGCGCGCTTCGGACAGCCGTGCCAAGCGGGCGGGTTCCAGGGTCTTGATCCGGCGATGCACCCGGTCGCGCAGGTGCTGCCAGGCCTGGGGGTCGGCCCGTCCGTCGGCGTGGTGGGGCAACGCGCGGCGCAGGGCCAGCCGGTAGCTGGGCACCGCCACCCCGAGCACCCCGGCGGCGTCGTCTTCCGACAAGCCGGCCGCGAGACGGAGCAGCAGCGCGGCCCGCGGGCCGGTGGCCACCTCGCCCAAGCGGTCGGTCGCATCCAGCGGCAGGGCCACGGCCACCCGCTGGCGCATCGCCGGCTGCGCCAGCAGCACGGCCCAGAACCGCCGCGGCCATTCGGCCATCGGATGGCCGGGGGCCTGGTCGCGGAACGCCGCGATGGCGTCCACAAGCGCGGCGTCACCGGTGGTCACGTCCCCGCACTGCAGTTCGGCCAAGACCGCGCCCCGGCGCTCGACGCCCCGCAGGAAGGCATTCAAGGCCGGCGATGGGGGGGATACAACGGCGGGCACTACGGGTACGGGAACGGCATCGACATGGGTCGCATCATAACGAGAGCCTTGTCCCAATATTCGCTTGACAAGCGGGTCGGCGGCCGCCCACGTCGCAACGGCGCGGGTTACAGCCGATGGCGGTTGTGCACAGCGGTCAAAATACCGTCATTGGACGATGCAGCGCAGCAAGCGTGCACCGGCCTGCACAAATGTTTCACACCTAGTTCATTGTTTTTATTGAAAAAAGTCCGCATGGCACTTTTTTGTCCAACCTGAGTGAAGGGCTTGTTTTCACGGCTTCACGCAGCTCCGCCCAAGCCCCATGCACAGAGTTATCCACAACATGTGTGGATAACGATGAATCTGCTTTCTGCACAGCGACTTACACGGCGTTCATGAACCGGGCACGAGCAATGGCATCCAACTGTCGCATTGGCTGAGACGGACCGCCGGCACCGTAGACTTGGCGCATGGCCGATGCCGCTCCGACAGCCCCCTCTCCCGCCTGGCGGGTTGCCCTTCCCGTGCCGCTGGCGCGGTTGTTCGACTACCGCCCCCCGGCCGGACACACGCCGTCCGCGGCGGACATCGGCAAGCGGGTGCGGGTGCCGTTCGGGTCACGCCAACTGGTAGGCGTCATCGCCGGGATCGGTACGGTGGACGCCGCCAATGTCGCGAACCTGCGCGACGCGGAGCCGGCACTGGACGCCAGCCCCCTGCTGTCGGGCGAGCTGTACGACTCACTGGGCTGGCTGGCGCGCTATACGCATGCCCCGCTGGGCGAGGTGCTGACCACGGCATTGCCCGCTTCGCTGCGTCAGGGCGACCCGCTGGCCGTCACCCAGACGTGGGCCTGGCAGCTGACCGAGGCGGGCGACACGGCGCGCCCAGCCTTGCGTGCCGGCCGCCCGCGGCAACTGGCCGAATATCTGGCCGCCGCGGCAGGTCCGGTCGCCGAAGACGCGCTGGAAGCGGCATACGGTCACTGGCGCGCCGCCGCCCGAGCCTTGGCCCAGCGGGGCCTGGCTGAACGCATCGCGGTGGCACCCGGGCCTACCGTGGCCAACCCGCAGCCTGGCCCCGCACTCAACGCGGACCAGCAGGCCGCGGTCGACGCCGTGCTCGCCGCCCGTGACGGGTTCGCCGCCCTGCTGCTGGATGGCGTTACCGGCAGTGGCAAGACCGAGGTCTACCTGCACGCCATCGCCGACTGCCTGGCGCGTGGACGCCAGACGCTGGTGCTGGTGCCCGAGATCGGCCTGACCCCGCAGACGCTGGCCCGCTTCCGCGCGCGACTGGGGGTGCCGGTGCACGCGCTGCATTCGGGCCTGTCCGACGGCGATCGCGCCCGCACCTGGGCGGCCATGGCGCGCGGCGAGGCGCGGGTGGTGGTCGGCACCCGCTCTGCGGTGTTCCTGCCCCTGCCCGAAGCGGGCCTGATCGTGGTGGACGAGGAACACGACGGCAGCTTCAAGCAGCTCGACGGCATCCGCTACCACGCCCGCGACTTCGCCCTGGTGCGGGGCAAGGCGTTGGGCGTGCCGGTGCTGCTGGGCAGCGCCACCCCCTCGCTGGAATCGCTGCACAACGCACGCAGCGGACGTGACCAGCACCTGCGCCTGCCGGCCCGCGCCGGGGCCGCCCAGCCGCCGCACGTGCGGGTGCTGGACGTGCGCAAGCGGCCGCTGGACGCGGGCCTCTCGCCAGAGCTGGTCGAGGGCGTGGCCCGCGCGCTGGACGCGGGGGGCCAGGTGCTGGTGTTCAAGAACCGCCGTGGCTACGCGCCGGTCCTGCTGTGCCATGACTGCGGCTGGAGCGCGCATTGCCCGCGCTGCAGCACGCCGGACAAGGCGACGCCGATGACCGTGCACGCCGCCGGCCGGCGCCTGCAGTGCCACCACTGCGGCACGCGGCGCCCAGCGCCCAACGCCTGCCCGGACTGCGGCGGCTTGTCACTGCAGCCCCAGGGCGCCGGCACCGAACGCATCGAGGAGGTGCTGGCCGCGCGCTTTCCCGACGTGCCGGTGCGGCGCATCGATCGCGGCACCACCCAGGGCCGCGACGCACTGGAAAAGCACCTGGCCGCGTTCGGCAACGCCCCCGGCATCCTGGTCGGCACGCAGATGCTGGCCAAGGGCCACGACCTGCCCAACCTGACCCTGGTCGCGGTGGTGGGCATCGACGAAGGCCTGTTCTCGGCCGACTTCCGCGCGCCCGAGAAACTGGCGCAGTTGCTGATCCAGGTCGCGGGCCGCGCCGGCCGCGCCGACAAGCCCGGCCAAGTGCTGCTGCAGACGCACCACCCCGAGCACCCGTTGCTGCTTACGCTACTCGGAGGCGGCTATCCCGCCTTTGCCGAGACCGAACTGACGCAGCGCGAGATCGCCGGCTTCCCTCCGTTCGGCCACCTGGTGCTGCTGCGCGCCGAAGCCAAGCAGGTGGAACAGGCCAGCGCGTTCCTGCGCGCCGCGCGCGCGGCCATCGACAGCGCCGCCGACGAACTGTTCGACCCGCTCGATCCGGACGCGATGATCGAACTCAACGGCCCGCTGCCGGCCCCGATGCCGCGTCGCGCCGGCTACCAGCGCGAGCAATTGCTGCTGTCCTCGCCGACGCGCCGCCACCTGCATGCGGCCTTGGACCTGGCCCTGCCGGTGATCCACGCGCTGCCCGAAGCGCGGCGCGTGCGCTGGTCGCTGGACGTGGATCCGACCGACCTGTACTGAGGCAACGCAGGCAAATCGCCGCGAGCCGGTGCCATCCGAACCTCGGTGGACGGCGCCGATCGCCGCGCCACCCAGTCCGCTCGCACCCCGGCGATCAGCGCCCGCGCCGCGTCGCGCTGCCGTCGAAGCCCTGCGTGGCGGCCACCGAACGCAGCGCGGTGGTCAGCTCCTCGCGCGCGGCTTGAGCCAGGCAACCGAACAACTCGCGGTCGACCTTGCGCTCGGTTTCCAGCAACTGCGGCACCAGCGCGCGCCCGGCGTCGGTGATCTCCACCCGCACGAAGCGCATATCGTCGATGTCGGTGCTGCGGTCGACGTAGCCAAGGTCTTCCAGCGAAGCCAGTGCGCGCGACAGCGACGGCGCGGTCAGGCCGGCATCGGTGGCCAGGCGGCACTGCGTGGTGCGGCCGCTGCGCTGCAACTGGCGCAATGCGACCCATTCGGTGGAGGTGATGCGCAACTTGCGCGCCGCGCGCTCGAGCTGCAACTGGCGGTTCTTGGAGACCAGTGCCAACCAGTGGCCGAGGAGTGAGTCGGGACCCGGCTGGCCGTGCAGCGGCACGACCTCGGCGCTGTAGGGCGGGGCGGCCGCCAGCGCGCCGCTCACAAGGGCCTCCGTTGCGCATCGGCGCGGGCCACGGCGTACCAGGTGGCAAAAAGGGTCTTGGCGGTGTTCGGCTTGGTCTTGGTCATGGTGGTGTCCTCGGTGGTTGGCTGGTGGTGGCCCGGCCCCAGAACGAAAAACCCCGCGCTTCTTTCGAGGGCGCGGGGTTCAGGTCTGTTGCCTGGGCTGGTTGGCGTTGGCCTACACGTGCCCGATCCCCGCGCGGTGTGCCCAGGTAAAGGTGGTAATCCAGTTCAGGCCGGTGGCTTGGGCACACGCACACGACCGCACAGCGTCAAGCGACGCATATACGGCAAGTTTGCGGAGGGCGTGGGCGGTGCTCATGGGAGTGAGAACATCATGCCGGCGACCGCGGTGTCAACCGTTTCATGCGATATGAAATTCGGTTCTGGCCCGATGCCGCTGCGACTTTGGTCGCGCCCGCGCCTGCCTTGGTGGTGTCGCGTACTCCGCCCCGAATCGGGGCAGCGGCGCGCCCGACGCCTCCATCGCCTGGGCGTCACCCCGTCCGCGCTGCGGCCTCCAGCGGCTGCCGCAGCAAGGCGTGCAGGCGCAGGCCGCCGCCGGTCGAGGCCACGTGCAAACGCCCGCCCAACGCCAACACACGATCACGCATGTTCGCCAGGCCCCTGCCTTGCCCGCGCCCGGCGCGGATGCCGATGCCGTCGTCGCGGATCTCGATGAACAGCCACAGCATGCCGGCGCGCTGGTTGACCCGCAGCCGCACGCGGCAGTGGCCGGCCCGGGCGTGGCGCACGACATTGGTCACGCCCTCCTGCACCAGCCGGTAGGCGGCGATGTGCAGGGTGTCGTCCAGCTGCGGCAGCAGGCGCGCATCACCTTCCAGCACGGTTTCGAGGGTGACGCCGGCATCGTCGGCCAGGCGCCGCGCCAGGCCCTGGTCGATGGCGCGGTACAGGCCCAGCTGTTCCAGTGCGGAGGGACGCAGCGACTCAAGCACGCCGGAGATGTTGGCGCGCATTGCCCGGGTCAGCTCAAGCAGTGAGTCCACCGCCGCCCCTTGCCCGGCTGGCCCCAGCTGCGGTGCGATGAGCATCAGGCGGGTCTGCAGCGCGGTGAGCGTCTGGCCGAACTCGTCATGCAGCTCGGCCGCCAGTCGGCGGCGCTCGCGCTCTTCGGTGAGCAGGTTGCGCCGCGCGGCCGCGTTGAGCTCCTGCGCCAGGCGCTCGCTCTCCTCCTTGGCCTGCTGCAATTGCGTGGCCTGCGTGCGCAGGCCATCCACGGTGGCGCCGAACAGGAGCGCGGTGGCGCCGGTGACCGCGGCGAACAGCTGCATGCGCCGCGGGTCGAGCCAGCCGGCGAAGAGGTGGGACTCCAGCGTCGTGGTCATGGTGAGCACCAGCAAGGCGATCACCGCACCCCGCCAGCCGTGCAGCACCGCGAACACGACGACCCCCACCAGCAGCATGCGCCGGACCACTTCCACCAGCTCGACGCCGGGGCGCGAGGACGCCCACAGCAGGAACGCGATCCCCACCGGCACGAGCACCATGGCGGCATCGCGCAGGATCGGCGCGGAGCCCCGCCGGTGTGGGGCATGCACGACCCAGGCCAACAGCGGCGCGACCAGCAGGATGCCGATGAACGTGCCGATCAGGCTCTTGATGGCGAAGAGGAGCAGCATCGACAGGTGCTCGCCGGGCACGAGGCGCGCGACCTCCACGACGCGTGCGTCACGCACATCCCCCACCACGCCATCGTTCAACACGTACAACACGTCCTTGGCCATCACGGCCACGGAGGCCAGCAACGCGGCGACCAGCACACGCAGGATCTGCTGCAGGCTGGCCGGCGTGTGCGGGGTGACCTGCCAGCGTCGCAGCAACAGTACCCCCGAGGCGACCAGGAACGGGTCCAGCACGCACCCGAGGACGTACTGCACCGGACCGGACCAGTAGCCCAGGAAGTCCCCGGTCAGGCCCGACCCAGCGTGGACGATGACGCCGCCCAGGCTGCGGGCCAGCACGGTGCCTACGAACACCCAGGGCCAGCAGCGCACGGGGGCCAGCCACAGTGCGCTGAACAGCAGGCCGCTGTTGAGCGCCAGATGCAGGAATCCGACCAGGCCCAGCCCGAGATAGGCGGTGGCGGTAACCACCATCAACGCCAACCCGGCCGGCCAATGCGGCATCGGACGCCCCTGCGGGTCCGGAGGCGCGACCAGGGTGCGAAGCGACGGAGCAGGCGGGCTGGACCAGTTCATCGACGTCAGGCTAGCGCGCTGTCCGAGGCAGCTGGTGCGAGCTTTTCTCGCCTGCGGGCGGCAGGGCCCGGAAATGACAAAGGCCCGGTTGCCCGGGCCTTTGTGCGGGGTGGTGCCGGCGATGGATCAGGCCGCGAACAGCGCGCGCATCTTCTTCAGCGCGTTGGCCTCGATCTGGCGGATGCGCTCGGCGCTGACGCCGTATTCGTCGGCCAGTTCCTGCAGCGTCACCTTGCCCTCGCCGTCCAGCCAGCGGCGCTTGACGATGTCGCGGGCCCGCGCGTCCAGCCCGGCCAGCCCTTCGCGCAACAGCTGCAGCTTGTTGTCTTCCTCATCCGCGCGCTCGTAGGCCTGCGACGGGTCTTCGCCATCGGCCCGCAGGTACGCGGCCGGCGACGGCGGGGCGTGGTCGTCGTCCTCATCGGACGGCAGGTCGAAGCCGATGTCGCGGCCGGACAGGCGCGACTCCATCTCCAGCACCTCGCGCTCGGACACGTTGAGGTCGGCAGCGACCGCACGCACTTCCTCGGCGTTCATCCAGCCCAGGCGGGTCTTGGACTTGCGCAGGTTGAAGAACAGCTTGCGCTGGGCCTTGGTCGTGGCGACCTTCACGATGCGCCAGTTCTTGAGGATGAACTCGTGCATTTCGGCACGGATCCAATGCACCGCGAAGCTGACCAGGCGCACGCCCTGGTCCGGGTCGAAGCGCTTCACCGCCTTCATCAGGCCGATGTTGCCTTCCTGGATCAGGTCGCCCAACTGCAGGCCGTAGCCGTTGTAGCCGCGGGCCACGTGCACCACGAAGCGCAGGTGCGAGTGCACCAGCTCGCGGGCGGCATCGAGGTCTTCCTCGTCGCGGAAACGGCGGGCCAGCACCTGCTCGTCCTCGACGCTGAGGACCGGGATGCGGTGCACGGCGCCGATGTAAGCCTCGAGCGAACCGAGCGGGACCAGCCCGCCCATGGCGGGAATGGGGAGATTGTTGGCGACCAGGGCGGTGGAGGGGGCGTTCTGGGTCATAAAAGCCATCTTAGCAGTCGGGTGGTCAGACTGCTAAAGGGGGGAAAAGTTCCGCTGTGTTGCGGACGTGGAACGCCAATATGGGGGTGTAGAGTGCTCCAAACTATGTCAGCAATTGTCAATGTGTTGTCAGCGACTCGTAAGCGCGTCAGTAACAACGCTAAACGCGCTGAAAATCAATCACTTATAATTTACTCGCATATTTCGACTGGGTGGAACTGCTGGGTGCCGTCCGGCGCTCGGATCGCCATCTAAGCCATCTCAGCCACGAAACGAGCCACGATCCGACGGATATCACGCGTCCGGGATGGAGAGTCGTGTTCAGCGCATCTGACCTGCCCCCAGTCTTAGGGCCAAGCGTTACTTTGTAGAGTCTGCGGTAGCACCGTGTCTGAGCCAAAAGGTGGCACTCATCGGCTCAGACTCCCTGAGAAAACCCTGGAAATCTTCCGCGGCCTGATTAACAAGGTCGCCATGCGCCGGTTGTGCGAGTTGGCCGATGTTGGCGCGGAAACGCTTTATCAGCGCATCGAACTCATCCACGACCGATGCCGCGCGTTGGCTGCGGAACATGAGGCGGAACTGATGGCGGGCCGAGTGCGTCGCGAGCGTATGCACATCGCCTTGGATCGCTAAGACCATATTCTCAACTCATGCACGTCACACGACCGACGCCCATCGCTCCTGCTGTCGACCGCGAGTGCTGAAGCCCATACCGGTTACATCCTCGCGCAGCACCTCAACTTCGATCCAAACGCCGACCCATTCGCGCTGGAATTGGACGCCCGTGAAGCGGGCGACCCGGATCGTCCACCGGCATTCCGAAAACACGGCCGCATCTGGCTGCCTTACGAGCGCCTGGAAACGCGGGATCCGGCTACTGAATCGGAACAGTCCGCCGACAAGCAGTTTCGTCCTGCCAGCCGTGGCGCCCAAGTGCACGATTCCATTGGATTGGCGGCACACCTGCAGATCATCGAGAGGACGACACGTGGCGCGGATTACCTGCAACTTTCGCGGGATAGGGAGCTTGGCATCGAGCGGTTGTCGCTGCTGACGTTCCACGGCCGCATGCGTGCCGGCAGCGTTGATGCGTTTCTCGTACGGATCAACAAGGCCATGACGCAGGCGATGAAGCGCACGGCATTGGCCGAGGCCGAACGGCAACTTGCCGAGGCACGAACCAAGCACCCCAACCTTTCCGACGTGCAAGTGCTGCTGGCAGTGATTGAGCGAGATTATGTCGGCGCATTGCGCTACGTTCCCGCGCCACGGGACCGTTGGATCTCTCACCCTTACCCCACCATGTCGGAACCTGAGCGCGCCGTGCTGTGCCTGACCGATGACGGGAACCGGCCTCGCGCCCAAGTCGTTTCTGGCTTTGCGCGCGCCAGCCTGCGCAGTATCGATCGCTATTTCATGCAGGTGCGGCGCAAGATCCATGTATTGGAACGCCCGATAACGACATCGAGTGCGTCGTTCCGTCGTTGGTATGGCTATAGCGCCTACAGCGCCTTGGTCGTGATGCGCCTGCTCGAAATTTTTCGCGTGGCCTACAACTGCCACTTGACGGGCAAGCAATCGACGACGCCGGCGCAACGGCTGGGGCTGGCCGCGCGGCCCTATTCCTTGGCTGAGCTGGTAGGGATGGCTGGTTAGGCGTTCGCGTCGGCTGCCGCCAGGAACCACGACTGCACATCGGCGAGATTCTCCAGGACGATACGTTGCCGCGCTGGCTTGTCGTTTCGATCCAGGCCGTATTTCGCTGCGAAGTAACCGATCAGGCAATAACGCAGTTCAACCTGCCAGACGGGACCGTCTGCGGAAGTCTGCATGCCGAAATCCCGAGCGACCAGCGCCTGCTGGTGCGGATTGAGTTGGGGGTTCGGCACGACCCGTAAAACGGTGGTGTTGACCCAGTCGGCATCTTCGGCTGCGGGGAGAGGCGGCGATTTCTCCACGGCCTTGGGGCCTTCCATCCGCTGCAGCGCAAAATTACGGAAGCCCTGGCTTTCCCCGTCATAGGCGCGCACGTGCCACCGCACCCCGGTGTGTACCAGCGCGTGCGGCCATAGATGGCGGCGGGTTGGGCCGGCGGCCCGCGTCGAGAAATAGCGCACCTCCATGCCGGTGCCCGTCGTGATGGCCCGGATGGCGGCACGCAGTACAGCCTCCTTGATGCCATGGGGCGGTGTGGGAACGGTGCTGGTGGGCACCGTGTCCCAGCCGGCCAGCAACGGGGCGACGACCTTCGATCCGGATTCGGCATGCGCCAGCTGCAAAGCCAGGTATTCGCGCGGGTCGCGTGAGGCGAGGTGGGGTTTGAATCGGGCCCCGGGGACGTACAGCTGTCGACGATGGTCGAATAGGATGTTGTGCGGGAAAGCCGTCTCGTAGCACCGCAAGTCCTTGGTGACGTGGTTCTTCGAAATGTCGAAGACCTCGCTGACCCGCTGCCGGCGAATGGACCCCTCCCACAGCAACGACGCCTCAATGAAGCGCAGCCGCTCGCGTTGGGCATGGCCGAGATCGACTAGGCGGGCAGTGGCGGTAGTTGCCATACGCAAAATGATTGGCCTACGTATGTTGCGAATCATACATCTTTTAATTATAGTAGCGAGCAAAGTGCCCCGCTGGCACCATCGGTTCAGGACGGACGTCGATCGGCGATGACGCAGCAGCGCTTCGATCAATGGCTCCATGCGCTGGGTTACGACCCGGCGTCGTCGTCGCTTCATCTCGCCAGCAGCCAGTTGGCGCCTCGCCACCCCTACGCCCCGGAATTACACGACCTGCTCAACCCACAGGGTGAGATTCGGGCCGAAGCCGTGTTCGACGTGGAAGGCGTGCCGACCGTCAGCTTCTTCGTGGATGACGGCTCGCTGCTGTCCGATGCCCATCGCCTCAACGCGTTGCGCCAACGCATCTGGAATCAGGGACTGGTGACGGTGCTGCTGGTCATCCGGGAAACGGACATCGTTCCGGTGCCGGTGGCGCCCCGGCGCAAGCCGGGTGCGGCCTTGCCTTGGGCGCAGGCGCGCCGTGATGGCCCGCTGTCGCGCGCAGACATCCAATCCGGCGACATCCGGGAACGGCATGCCGACTGGTTCAATCTGGAAGAGCGGGTGGACCGCAAGTTGCTGGCCAACTTGCGCGCTACCGTCAATCGTCTGACCAAGATCCCCGGCGGCCCGACCGATGACGCGCAGTGGCATGGGACCTACGCCCGCGAAGACGCCCAGTACCTGGTCGGCCAGGTACTGTTTGTGTCCTATCTCGAACACCGCGGCATCGTCAGTGCCCGCTACCGTCAGGAGCGCGGTGTCGGGCGCCTGCACGACCTGGTCGCACAACGCGACCGACAGGGGGGCGTGCGCCTGTTCGATCAACTCAAGCAGGACTTCAACGGCGACTTCCTGGAACGGGAGGATGGCACGCCCTCCCTGTGGGCCGGATTGCCGGAGGCGGGGTATGCAGCGATCGAAGACCTGCTGGCCGCCACCGACATCGAGCGCCAGCAGCCCTCGTTCTTCCCGTACAACTTCCGCTTCATCCCCGTGGAACTGCTCTCGGGCGTCTATGAGTCGTTCCTGGGCAAGGGCGACAAGAAGAAGCTCGCGGCGTACTACACCCCTCGCCACTTGGCGAATCTGGTGGTGGACCAAGCGCTCTCAGGGTCGAAGGATCTGCTGACCGAGCGCATTTACGACGGGGCGTGCGGGTCGGGCATCCTGCTGACCACGGCCTTTCGTCGGTTGCTCGGCGAGGCCGAGGCGCGGCGCGGTGGGCAACAGATTCCGCTGAAAGAGCGCATCAGTCTGCTGCAGGAGCACATCTGGGGGAGCGACCTCAGTGAAGCCGCCTGCCGGGTGACAGCCTTCAGCCTGTACCTGTCGCTGCTGGAGCGGTTGCAGCCGAGCGACATCGTGGCCCTGTGCGACGATGCGCAGACCAAATTGCCAACGCTGCGCGGGCGGAATCTGTATTCGGGCGACGACCAGGGTGACTTCTTCTCGCCCCACAATCCGCTCACGCAACGTCGCGACTACACGCTTTTGCTCAGCAATCCGCCGTGGATGGAGGTCTCCGCGAGCGAAGGAAATTGGGTCAAAACCTGGGCAGAACAGGCAGAGCACCCGCGCTCGCTGGAACAGATCGCCATCGACTTTGCCTGGCGCGCCAGCGAAATCGCGCAACCGGGGGCGCGCCTGTGCCTGATCCTGCCGATGACGATGCTGCTCAAGCCCAGCAGCCAGGACTTCCTGTCGGCCTGGCTCGAGCGCGTCCGCTGGCACCGGGTTATCAACTTCGGCGATCTGAAGGAACTGATGTTCGCGGACGGGCGAGCGTCCTGCGTCGTGCTGCTGGCCGAACGCCGGCCACCTGCTGCGGATCCGGCCGTCCTAGCACCGATCCCGGGGCGGGAAACCTTCGAGTACTGGGCACCCAAGGCGGACGTCAGCCTCGCCTTCGGCCGACTGACCTTGCACGGCGTGGATCGGCACGTGGTCCAGACGCAGGCCATCGCCCGGTCCAATCGCGAACTCGTGACCCGCATGTGGGGCGACGCATTCGATCTGGCGCTGTGGGCGAAGCTGCGCCTGCGCGGCACGTTTGCCCAGATGTTCGAGGGACGCAACCGCCGGTGGCGTAAGCGCAAAGGCTTCCATCGCACGGACAACTCCCCCACGGCGGTGCGGATCTCCAGCGAGCCCTTGCATGACCATCCGTTCATCGTGCCCGCCATGCTGTATGACACGCCGGTGGCGGTCGCAACCGAAGCCGATCCCTTCCCGAAAAACGACATCCCCGAGATCACGGGCGACATCGACGATCTGCTCGCGGTCTTCGATGGGCCCCGGATCGTGTTTCCGGATGGACCGGCACCGGACGGTACCGTTCGGGCTGCATTCGTAAAGGGCCGGGCCGCGTTCATGAGCAGCGTCGGCGTCCTCGCCGGCCCACCCGAAGATGAAGACCTGCTCCGCTTTGCCGCGATCTATCTGCGCTCGGACCTGGTGCGTTATCTCGGACTGATGCAGTTGTACCAGCTGCTCAGCGACCGCGACCGGATCTCCCTGCGCGACATCGGTGCATTTCCGTTCCATCCGCCGGAGCGCCACCCGCAGCCGGAGCGTGCGCGTGCAATCGTCCGTCAGATCGCCGATATCAGCCGCAAGCTGGAGCGCAGTCCCGCCATGCGCCGTCCGCATGATTGGCAACAGCACAAGCCCGATCTGGACAAGCTCATCGAGGAGTACTTCGGACTGGAAGGCGAAACGGCCGAGATCGTGCGTGAGACCAATGCGATCTTGCGTCCACAGGTTCGCCCGTATGGCCTGTCCACGGTATTCGAGAATGCTGGGCGCCGCGTCGACGATGTCATGGCGACGCGTTACGCGAAAAGCCTGCAGTCGGAACTGGAGGCGTGGCGCGATGCACGCGGTGGCAAGGGCCAGTTCCGGGTGAAGGTGCGCTTGACGAATATCGCCCGCGCGGGCGCCTTCGGTATTGTCGAGGTGCGCGTCGGCAAAACGGTTGAAGGCGACGCAAGTTCGGAGCGTTCAGACTTGGCTGTCGATGCCGTGGTGCGCGGCCTCCACGAGGCCGGATTGTTGCCGGTCCAGGCGCAGGAGGAAATCTACCTTGCGGCGGACACGGTCATCGTCTCGGGCGACACGGTTTACTACGTCAAACCGCAAGCGCAGCGCATGTGGCTGCTGCGGCAGGCGCATCGGGATGCCGAACGTATCGTACGGGCGACGCTCAGCCCGGCCCCTTCAGCACAGGAAGCTGCATGATCGACCGGACCGCCTGGCAGGAGGCCTTTCTCGGCAGCCACGCTCCCACTGCGGTCAAGGCGCTCAAGCACGCATGGGACTTGCTGGTGGCCACATCGCCCGATACGTTCAATGCGCGCGAGATCGAACCCACGTTGACGAAAATCCTGTGCGAGCAGCTGATCGCAACCAAGCGTGAGGATCGGCTAACCGGCCTGTGGAGTTACGAGAACCCGCAAGGCAAGCTTGTCCGGGAAGGCAAGCGGGTCCGGCTCGCCGATAACCGGCGCACCGACATCCGCTATTTTACCGACCGGGAGGATCCGGCGCTCGAACTGATCTTCGAGTTCAAGCGGCTCAATCACCAGCCATCGCAGCGTAATAAGTACACCGGCGAAGCTGGGATGATGCGCTTCATCACCGGCGATTACAGCGTCGGCAATCCATTGGCACTGATGGTCGGCATCCTCAACGTCCACCGGGACGACTGCGTGCCGCCGTTGACGCAATGGCTCAACTCAGCCGAGGCCAAAACTGAGTTGTACATGGAAACCGTCGACCGCAAGCAGACCCGAAACCCCTCCGGATTCTTCGTCGAAGCCGAATTCGACACCGAACACTTGCGCCCGATCGGCAAAGGCCCGGCTCACGGCACCATCGTGATCTCCCACGTATTCCTCGACTTCCCCAATCTGCCGCGGGCAGCGACGAAGAAGAGTCGACGCGCCGGCATCCTTGCAGGGCTGGGCGCATAACCCGCCGTGGGCTTGCCGGTTGAACGCAGCGGCTTGTCCTGCGGGCAGCGGTATTCATCGGCTTCAGCCTCCCAGCGGAAGTCGGAACGTCCCAGCGAGCCGTCCTTGCGCTCGGCGGTGCCGTAGGCGGTGTCGCCGATCAGGTGCGTCGGCCTGATCTCGAACCGCTCCTCGACGCGATCTACCATGATCTTGGTGGCGTTGACCTCGTCCGTGCGGTACGCGGGCGTGGCCTCCACATCGACAATGACGCCGGCCTTGGTGTCGATCAGGTAGTTGGTCGAATAGGCGTAGAACGCCGGGCCACCGGGTGCAGCGGTCCACTGCGCCGCCGGATCGGTAAGCGACACGTTCTTCGGCGACTTGCGCTGCTCTTCGGCGGCATCCAGCGCCGCCAGGTACTCGCGTACCGGCCGCGTGAGCGGCGACTCCCGATCCCAGCTGGCTTCGCTACCCGGGACACCGCGCTGGCGGTTGGCATCGGCCTTGATGACGCTGGCATCGATCGCGAAGCCTTCGCCGCCGACCAGCCCTTCGGCCAGGCAGCGCTCCAACCTTCTCGAACACGAACCGCAGCGTTTCGTTGTCGCGGAACCGGCCATGTCGGTTCTTCGAGAACGTCGAATGGTCCGGCACCGCGTCTTCCAGGCCCAGCCGACAGAACCAGCGGTAGGCCAGGTTCAAATGCACTTCTTCGCACAGCCGGCGCTCGGAACGGATGCCGCAGCAGTAGCCCACGATCAGCATCCGGATCAGCAGTGTGGGGTCGACCGAGGGGCGGCCAGTGTGGCTGTAGTGCGAGGCGAGATGCCGGTGCAGCTCGCTCAGGTCCAGGAACTGGTCGATGCCGCGGAGCAGATGGTTCGCTGGAACGTGGTCTTCCAGGTTGAAGGCGTAGAACAGCGGCGCTTGGCCGACTTCCTGACGTCCCATCATCGCGTCAACTTCCGCTCGATCGATGGGATGTCAGTGAACCAGCATCAGGTAACCGATTCAACCGAGTTTTCAACGGAATAGGCCGGATGCAGCCACTCGGACGAGGTTTGTGCGCGCCCTAGGTGACGGGCTTTGGTCGTCAGCCTCGCAACAGACCGGCGCAGTTCGATCGCAAATCATCAATGTAGGAGGTTAAAGCCAACTGCACTTCACTAGCTGGTCTATTGGCATCGGCCCCCATGATGATGCGAGCCGCAGTATCGCGATTTAGGTGCTCGAGCATCCTTTTCCGAACCGCATCTATTCCCAGTTCCTGGATCGCGAAGGCGATCAGCTGTTCAGTACAGATGCACCGTCCCGAAAGGCTTTCCAGCATGTCTGCGGGAAGGCTGCTTGGAAGTGCCGCAAGTGCTCGCTTGTCCCCAGTCAAGAAAGTTCCGGATGGAAGTTCTGCCAATGCGGAAATGAGGATCTGCTCGCCGGGATCAATATCGACCTTGTCCGCAAGCCCGCTGCGGATGCCCTCGTTCGCTAGCGGCGCGTTCTTGGCATGCTGAAGGGCGACATGCAGTTTGTTTGCAATCTCGGCCGACGCGAACAGGCGGTCCTTGTAGCCATCTGCAGCTCGTCTGGTGCGATGCCTGAGCGACTCCAGGACAGCGACGTCCGACCAGCTGCCACCAATCAATCGTGGGACTAGATCGAGCAAGTCCCAGTGGGCCGCCTTGGCAAGGACGTCGTTGTCCGCCAGCAACAACACGGCTCAGCCGGCCGCCTCAACGCCGGTGATCTGCCCGACAAAACCTTGTAGGTCGTCCGCAATTAGGGATAGATCCAGATGACTGCGAAGACCGTCGACCAGACTAGCCTGGGCCTCCACGTCATCGTGAAGGAACCTCATAGCAATCTGGGCCTCCTGCCATCGGTGCTTCAAGAATGCATAGCGAAGGATCAGCTGGCCAGGCGCCACACCCAGGGCAGTTGCTGCTTCCGTAGCAAGAGCAGCCAAGGCAACCGGGTACGGGTTAGCTGGCCACTGGCTTACGACGGCATCCGCCTCGACTCCACCCAGGATGGCGTGCGCGAACTCGTTGGCCTGGATTTCCTGTTGATCGATCTGACTGTCCGCATCGAACTCGACCGTATCCTGTAGCGAGCCCTCGATGATCGATCCGTCATCAGGCACGTGACCTAGCGCAATGTGACCCAGCTCATGGGCGAGCAGGAACGCAAGCCAGGCCTTGGAGTCGTTCTTTCGTGTAATGACAATGGCCGGTCGGGATCCAACCTTGAGCGCAGCTGCATCCATTTTCTTCACGCCCTTTGGTAGGTGCGGAAGTGGAACCACTGGAATTCCAAGATCCCAGCAGTAACTCAGCAGTGAATCGAAATCGACCCGCCCGGACGCCAGCAGGTGCGCTCGAACGTCCTTGGCACTGAGCTGTTTTGGTACTCGAGATGAAGGAAGTGCCCCGATCACCGCGCGAGCGAGCGATGAAGCTATGAGCGTGGCGGCTTGCAAGCTCTCAGCATCGAACCGGACTGTATGCTTGAACCGCAGATCAGACACCGCACCTATGCGTCGGACGTCCCCATGGGATAGGGCGGTCGCGTCCAGACTGAGCCTTCGGCTCAGCAGCAGTATCGTTTCCCACATCCCGTTCTCGGTGCGGGCCAGCGATGGCTCCCACCACTCCGGGAGCAAGGCAACCGCCTGCGCGCGAGTCAAGCCCGCGGAGCGCAGCGTGGCAAACAACTGTTTTTCGTTCGCTGCGGTCACTGGGAGGGCTCCTGAGAGGACTTAGTGCCCCTTAGGGCAGCTAAGGCAGGCGTGAGGGCTTCTACTACGCGGGCCAAAATCTCCGTGGCCTGCGGGTGTTCAAGGTTGCCGACTGCATGTCGCAGTGCGCGCGACAGCCGTTGCTCTGCAGCGGTGGGAGCCGTGATTGTTGGAATGCCAATATTGGCATATTGGCATAATCCTTCAATCTGGCGTGACCAGCGCTTTCGTACGCCCGTGAGCAACTTGCTAATTTGTGGCTGAGCGATCCCAGAAAGCTCCGAAAGCCGAGTCTCGGTCATTTGATGAGCGTCCAGATACTGCCGAATCGCCGCTCTGGCGTGAACGACTCGCGGATCAGCAGGGGCTGTCTTGGCTGGCATAGCGGCATATCATATGGCATACTCCCCCCATGCGCTACGGAATCACCGAGCAAGCCCTGCGAGACGCGCTTAAGCGCGAACTGGCTCGTGCCATGGGGCCTCACGATTCGCTTATCGAAGAGCTCAATGTCGAGCTGGGCGCTGTTCGCGCCGACGTGGTGGTCGCGGGCGACTTGCTGGAGGCATACGAGATCAAGAGCGACTTCGACACGTTGGAGCGCCTGGCCAGGCAGATGCACGCCTACCATCGGGTCTTTGATCGGGTGACGCTGGCGACCACGAAGTCGTTCATGGCTACTGCCGAGCAATTGCTCCCGTCCTGGTGGGGCCTACTCTTGGCCGAGGAGGTCGGAGGGATGGTGCAGCTGACCGCTCTGCGACCGGCGGGCCAAAATCCGCGGCAGGAAGTGCGGGAAATGGCCTCACTGCTTTGGCGCGATGAAGCTCTTGCCGTCGTGAAGGCGATCGCGCCGGAACGCGTTCGCTCTCGGAGCACTCGCGAAGAACTGTGCGAACTCATCGCCAGTTCGGGACCCATCTGCGACGTGCGCAGATGGGTCGTTGAAGGCCTGAAAGGTCGTTTCGAGGTTAAGGTACCGCCGGCACCACTCCGCCGGGCAATGTCAGCTGCCTGAGCGTGTACACCAGGTGGTGACTGGTTGCGTCACGGCGCCAGGTAGGCGGTGATCCCGTTGTCGTTGCCGGATCGTGGTGGTGCTTGATCATCTTGTCGCCGAAAGAGAACTTCTCACCCCGATATTCGGGACTGGCGATCATGAGCGTGCACAGCTGCTTGTACTGCTGAAAGCCGGCCTTGCCCTTCACGACTGCACCGCGGTGAAGAACCCACTTGTCCGTCATTGCATACCGGAGCTGGGCCAACACCGGTATCGGCGTTCCCTTCGGGATAACCACTAGCTTGGGATTGGTCACCGAGTAGTCGCCAAACACCACAGGGGTGAGGTCGCTAATCTTATGAAAGTGCGTCCAGATCCCCCATTCGCGCCGCTTGATGTCGCTCCGGCCCTGTTTGAACGAACTGAGGCTCGCGGGAAAGCTGCCGCCCGCCAATACAACGCGATTCGCGCGCCCGTCGGCAACGAACGCCTTGATCATGGGGTCAACCAGCTTGATGAAGGCAGTGTCGTCGGCATCCCCAAAGCCCTCCATGTCGAGCACCGCCGTTATTTGGGCGCGCTTTCCCAGCACCTGACGGAGGTCCGCGAGCGCCTGCAAGGATTCGGATAAAGAGCTTGTACGAACCGGAGCGCGCAGGAACGCGGAACCGAAGGGCTTCATGAGAGGCAAGTCTGGGACCTCGGCCAGCACACGGTCTGGATCCACCACTGGCCATGCCTGGAGACCTTGCCTGTGCTGGTGTGCGCAAATGCGAACTAAGCGCTTGATCGATGTGCCTCCGGAAAATAGATAGCGGCCATCGATTCCGAAACCATGCTTGAGCGCCTGCAGTCCGAACTTTGTGGCCACCGATTCAAATCGATTAGTCGCTTCTAATGCCAGATCCTGAGGAGTGAAGTTTCCGTCGGGCGGCAGCATTTCGATAATTGGCAGAACGTGGTCTTTATCCGTCGGATCCAGCTTCGACAGTGCCCCATACTCCGCTTGCTTCCATTTCAAGATCGGTACATAACGAACCACGTTTCCCCCCTTCCTTTGAGATGTGCTAACTACAAACGATTTACGCTCTATTCCCCGGCCGCGTGCCAGCCAAGTTCACGTTCAAGAACTGGGAGGCGTCGCGTTATGGCGGCTTAATTGCCTCCGCCACCTAGACCCACCACTCCTCGAACTCGCTGCATAGTTGACAAGAAACAACGCGGGGAAGAACACAGCAACGTAGGCGATTGAAAGCACTCCCATTCCCGAGCTACCCGCAACGTTCATTCTGACAAGCGTTGCTGGAAGCAACGCTACGAATGGCGTCAGCACATTGAATGCCAGCAGCATTCCCTTGGTCCACTTGCGCGAGGATCGTCTCAAGTAAGGCACAAAAACCGCGCCGACAATGAGCAACCCCCACAGAATCACCTCTAAAGCATTAGTCGCCATACTGTATGTCCAATGCCTCCGCGGCTCCCACTGTCCCGGTTGCAACCTCTGTACCCAAGCCGGTATTGCTCATCGCCTTGTACGCAGGCACATAGTCCGAATCTATATTCCTAAACAGCTTCCACGCATCTGGCTTTAGAACCGACTTAACAAGCGCATGACCCGAAAGGGCGACGTTAAGCTCATCGAATGCAACGTCGCCCACATCATTTCCAAAGAGCGCCATAGAGCCCTCCCGCATGAAGCCTGGCTGGCCGGTCCACCCCTCCTGCACATTACTAGCGCCGATTGCAGCGAGCGGCGCTCCCCCCTGCGCACCCAACCAAGCTCGTGCATGCCGCCAGCCCAGCGGCTATCTGTCCAACTCCACCAACCACATTGGCGACTCTGAAAGCCACATTGGCACCAGGTCGCGCCGGACTTTCAGCTTGGCGCGAGCCTCCCGTGGTCGATCAAGCTGAGGTTGCCATTTGCGTCGCAGAACCAGGCGATTTGAATGTGATCGACCTCGTATCTCTACGGGCTCGCGCCATTTCACGTTTGTGATCGTGTTCTTCCTTACTCATTCGGCCGTCGGGATCGGAAAAGGTGCACGAGAACGGGGTTGAGCTGGACTTCTCCCGGCGCGGAACTCCAACGGATAACGCACTGGTGGAAAGCTTCAATGGCCGCCTTCGGCAGGAGTGCTTGAACGAACATTGGTTCTTGTAACTGGCCAACGCTGGGAGCAACGTCGCGGCGTGGCGGGCCTTCCATAACGAGGAGCGTCCCACTCTGCACTTGAGGGGACGACACCAGAGGAATTCGCCCGCGATTACGGGCCCCAAGCGAATCCCTAGGCACCTGAGAAGGTCGGATTCCCTACCGACTGATGGTCCCGGTTTTGGGGGTGGGTCGCTAGACTATTTTCTCCCGTCCCGTTTCTCCCGTTCATGTAGCAATCGCAATGGCTTCGTAATTGAGTCCAAGTAGCGCCCCAGCCCCACGCGATCATCTGCACCGGGGTCAAAGTCAACCGTCATTTGAATCATTACGTTCTCAAGACCTCCGAGGCGACTTACAATCTTGCAGATAAATGCGCACTCACCTGCAATAAACGTAACGTCTTGGTCCAATCGAACAAGCCATTCTTCTGACGGTGAAAATACATAGTGATCCGCCAAGAACTGCGCATCCTTTTCCCAATATCCTTGAAGCTCGGTTAGAGCTGCGGGAACGAACAAGGGTGCCTTTCCTGCTTTCAAGGCCGCGACCGAAATCACTCCGACGTGCTGACCCTCAGGATTGCTAGCATGCAGCCGTAGCAACTCATTCCAGACCGCATCTGGCGCAAAGTTTTCGTGGCAATTCCTGTCGAAAGCCAAGCCAGCCCAGTCGCGCCGAACAATTGGGTTTGTCGGCGGAAGCGCTGGAGAAATGGCACCTCCAATAAAATCAAGAAGCGAGCTCACTGCGTACCCCCTGGGTACCGGACGGTTGTGCTTGGAATCTTACTGCCGGGCGGATAATGCTTAATCGTGTCCGTTCCAGT
>CBFGOS010000007.1:0-22118 GCA_965650425.1 uncultured Lysobacter sp.
CTCGATCTCTGCCAGCTTCTTCTGCAGCAGGTCGTTGACCACGGCGCTGGGCAGGATTTTGTCCTCGCCACCCACCGACAGCCAGGTGGCATCGCCCTGGACGTGCGCGAGGACTTCCGCGTCGCGGCCGAACGGGCTGATGAAGCCGCGGCTGGACAGCTCCAGCGGGCCGACCGGCTTGAGCTGGCATTCGTCCAGGCCTGTATCCAGCTCGTCGAGCTTGGTGGTGGTGGGGAAGCGCATCAGGGTCAGGTTGCGGAAGAACAAGGTCAGATCTCCTTGAAAGGGGGGGGCGGGGTGGATGGGTCAGCCCGCGCGAGTCGTTCGGATGTCCCACAACGCGCGATCGAGGGCTTCGAGGTTGTTGCCGGCCAGTAGTCCTGCCAGTTCCTCCCACCGATCGAGGATGTCGTGCCAAACCGTTCCCAGGGCGTCGCGGGCCGTGTCCAGCCGCAGGCACCCATCGATGGCCTGCATGCTCTCCAGCAGGCCTACGCAGCGGCGGAAGTCGGTCGAATCGCGCGGGTAGTCATGCGTCGCGTCGCGCGTCATCGGAGTCTCATCCCGTCACCCGCCTCGCCGGTTCCTTCCCGGCACGACGGGTGGGGCGCGGCTTGGTCGCGCGATAGACAAGTTCGCGGTTCGTCGAGGTCGGCTGTCCGGCCGGCGATGACTTGCCGACCGCGCACGCACCCTCTCCCCGCGCGTCAATTCCGGCCGGGATCGGCGCTGATGGCGCGTCTCCCCGTGGCTGCACTTCCACCACGCTCCTGGCCGTACTGGGGTCTTGCAGAAGGCGCAGGCCTTCGCGTTCGATGTTCACCGCCGCGTTGTGGTCGCGGTGGTGCGCGGCGCCGCAGGCGCCGCAGGTCCAATGCCGTTCCTTCAACGTCAGATCGGACTTGACCACCCCGCAGCCCGAGCAGGTCTTGCTGCTCGGGTAGAAGCGATCGACCACCACGAGCTGCCGTCCGTGCCACGCGGTCTTGTAGGTCAGTTGCCGGCGGATCTCGCCCAGGCCGGCGTCCGCCACGGACCGGCGGAAGGCACGGCGGCCCATGCCGCGGGCCATGGCCTTCACCGCCAGGTCCTCGATCGCGATGACCTCGGCCGTGGCCACGATCCGCGCCGTCAGCTGGTGCTGGTGGTCGCGGCGGGCATCGGCTACGCCGGCGTGCAAGCGGCCAATCTGCTGGCGCCGGCGGCGCATGCGGTTGGACTCGGCGAGCCGCGCGCCTTTCGGTAGTGGCTTGCTGGGGTCGAGCCCCTGGCGACGCGCTGCTTCATCGCGTTGCCGGCTGTAGCTGCGCTGGTAACGACGGAGACGGGCCAGCTTGGCCTTGAGGTGCTTCGGCGCAGCCACGACCGCGCCGGCGCTGAGTGCGGCCGTGTCCTTCAGCCCCAGGTCCACGCCAACGGCGCTGCGCGCCGTCGACGTGGCTTCAGGCTTCGCCACACCGTCGGCGGTGAACGTGGCGAACCAGCGGCCCGCGCTGTCGCGGCGCACGGTCACCGAACGCAACCGACCGGTCATCCGCTCGGTGACGCGGAAGCGGACCTGGCCGATGCCATCGAGTCGCACCACGCCGCGATCGCGATCGACGATGGGCGCGACCAGCTTACGGCCGTGTTGCTTCGCGACCGCCGGATCGAGTCGGCGTTGATCTAATTTGAAGCGCACCGCATCGACGGTGCCGCGCTTCTTCCGACGCGGCCGTTTGGCGCGGCCGGCGAAGAAGTTGTCCCACGCCCGGTCGAAGTCGCGCAGCACCTGGCTGAACGGCTCGCGGGGCAGGGTGCCAAGCCAGGCCGTGTCCGGTTGCTTGCGCAGTTCGGTGAACTCGCGCGAGAGCGCGGTCGCGTTGAGCTTCGTCCCGTCGGCCCGCCAGGCTTCGTCCTTGCGCCGCAGCGCCCAGTTCCACACGAACCGCTTCGCCCCCAACAGGCGCGACAGCGTGCGCACCTGCTCCGGCTTCAGTCGAAGCCGGACCCGGTACGCGCGTTCGAGGGTGGTCGGGGTGTCGGTCATTGGAATCAGCAAAGCACGCTTTCCTTGCTGCGAAAGTTAGCCCACCGCGAACGCACGGGATGAGACGGCGCGGAAATGGCCACCCGCCGCCCACCTCGCGGGGTGACGCGGTCCTGGCCGGAGACGGTCATCCGGCGCTGCGATATGGCTTACCGGGCGGGGTCGTTGGCTTCCTTGCCTCCTTCGGGGCGATCAGGCGGGGGCTGGGTTTCCAGCACGGCCGGCTTGGGGCACGCGGCGTGCGCCTTCCCGAATCCCTCCATCTTGGACAGGAACACCTGCAAGGGCACGTTCACTCCCATGGGCTGTCCGTCGCCGCAGTGTCGGCAGAACAGGCTGCTGGAGTTGAAATCTGCGATCACGTGGTCAGCCATGGCTACAGCGATTCCTCGTACTGTGGCGATACAACGGTTCATTGGCGGCCCAGCGCAGCCGCGGGTTCAGCGGTCCACACCGGGCCTCCAGGTCCCCAGCCCGAAGGCCGGGGACCCCAGTTGATCAGGCAGCCGCCGCGTGGCCGGCAACGTCTCCCGATTCATTGGCCGGCTCGGCGTCGCCGGCCGGAGCAGCAACGCTCTCGGCAACGGTGTCGGTGCCGGGTGCTTCGCTCGTGGCGTCCGCCTCGGCAGCGTCGTCGCCATGGGGCGTGGCACCGGCTTCCGGCGTGCTGGTCGCAGTGGACGTTTCGGAACCGGCCGACTCGCCACTGGTGGCCGTCGTGCCCGCGTTGGCACCGGGCTCTTCGTAGATCTGCGGCACCAGCTTCTTCACCGTCAGCAAATGCACCAGCGTGTCCTGCGACACCTTCGTGGCCGTCCAGGCGCCGTTGTTCACCAGGCCGAAGGCCTCGCTGGCGTTCTTGGCGCGGATGATCACGTTCGGGTCGCCCGGGATGAAGAACAGCTTGCCGGCACCCTCTGCAACGGAGTTCGCGTGGAGTGCGAGTCCAGCGCCGGTGTGAGCAACGATCTGGTCATCCGTGGCCGGCTTCACCGTCGAACGATCACCGGCGACCATGGCGATGGCCAGCTTTTCCTTGGGGGCGCGGACGAGGTGCTCGACAGCGGTGTCGGCGTTGACGAGATGGAAATAGGTGGCTTTCGCCATGACTGCTCCTTGGTTGGTGAAGTGTTGCGTTGTTGGTTTGCGGTCCGTGCCGGACAGCGACATCACGCTAGGTGAGGCTTTCAACCCGAACGCCGGCTTTGTCCCCACCCGTCAGGTCGATCTGGCGCTCAGCCGTCGGCCGCCGCCTTGTCCCAGCCGGCATGCCAGCGCGCGGCCATCGCAGCCGCCAGGTGCTGGAATCGGGACTGGGTGGGGTGCGGGCAGCTGTCGCGCGGTTTGCCCTCTTCGTGAGCGTCGCCGCCGGCGTCCTCCAGTTCGTCCAGGGCGGACTCGGCCCACGCGGTGTGGTTGCAGTGCGGGCAGGGGATGTCGCCGCCATGGTCGTAGTTCCAGCCATCACCGCCGTCCGCGGGCGAGCCGCTGTCGGCGTCGTACAGCAGGCCTTGGATGCAGGCGCTGTCGGGATACGGGGCGCCGAACTCGTAGCCCTGATAACCGCATCCACTGCCATCACTGCGCAGTGTCACGTCGATTTTCAGCAACTGATCGCGCACCGGTCCGGTTGGGATCGTGAAAGCGGGCGTACTCATGGCGAGGCTGTCTCCGAAGGCATCTGGGCCAGTATCGGGGGCGCGGTGGCAGGGTTCGGGGCGTAACCGGCCCCCTTCGAGAGGGGGCTGGCAGCGTTGCTGGGTGCGCGATGCCGGGTCAGGCCGCCTGGCCGATGAGGCCTTCAGTCTTGTACTTGAGCTGGGTCAGCGCGCACGCGCTTTCATCGACGTCGTGCCGCACACCCTTAAAGGTCGGCTGGAACAGCGAACCGCCGTTCGGGTAGGCGTACAAATATCCGACCTCAACCAGCTGCCCCGCCTCGGGAATCGGGAAGTTCGCCGGGATCGTGCAGGACCCCACGCCCACCCAGCTGCCGGTCGCACCCATCAGTTCCATGGCAATGCTGCGCTTATCGCCGTTGCGGCCGACCACGCGCACCGTCGCGGATTCGACAAACTTGTCCTTGAATTGGGTGCTGGACTGACCACTGCGGCCTGGCGAGTGGGCAGCGTCGCGGAGCTTGAACACCACGCCTTCCTCGCCCTGCTCGCGCAGCTTGGCGTACATGCGGCGCTTGTCCTCTTCGCTGCGGTAGGTGTGCAGGCGGGCGAACTCCGGCACCGTTTCGATGAGGGACTCCAGCAGCGCAAGGCGCTCGCTGTACGGGAGGTCGCGCAGATCATCGCCCTGCCACATCAGCAGATCGAACGGCGCGAAGGTGGAGCCGAAGTCCTCGCCGTCGATGATGGTCTTGCCCGTGACCGGGATACGGCCCACGCACACCTGTGCGAGATCGCCGTTGAGAGCGACCGCCAGACCGTTGCGGTTGGTGCCGACGACGGGGCAGCCGGGTTCGAGGATGATGACGCGGCGCTCGCCGTCGTACTTGACCTGCATGAACCACGCCGGATCGGACAGCATGCGTTCGGCCTTGCCATCGGCAACAGGTTCGAGCAGCTGCACACGCACGCCCGAATCGCGACCGGCATGTTCGACGCCCGTGTAGGCGGCGCCGCCCTCGGCGTCGGTGTACCCCTTTTTGCGCTTCTCGTTCAGCAGCTTCTCGGCCGCCGCCTGCGCCTTCTCCAGCGTCACGGGGGCTGCGGTCTTGCAGGCGGTCTGTAGGGTGCTGCCGGTGCGGCCCCATGCGGCGTTGACCACGAAGCCGTCACCCTGCTTGTCGATGGAGACGGTGTACTGCTTGTCGCTGCTGCCATCGCGGAAGCGCAAGGTGGTGGACGATACGGTCATGGGACTCTCCTGGAATGCCGGTTCCGGCGGGTGGGCGGCACGACGTGCCTGTCCATTCATTCCATCAGGGGGTCTGGTGCGACAAAGTTAGCGCTGGCGTTCGGCGACAGTGGCCGACAACGGCGCCGTTGGCGTGCGGGGCGGGGATGTCGAACTGGCGTCCACACCGGACCGGACATGCCGCCCGTTCGGGTGATCAGGGTGCTGGACATCGCCAGCTGCTGCAGCGGCTGGGAGCGGGTGCTGTCCCGACTGGCCGCTGGGCGCAATGGCTTCCGTTCGAGCACATGCAGCGGGGACAAGCGCATCAGGAGGTCAACATGCCCCGCTATCGACACCCCCCTACCACGTCCCTGGCACTGCTTTGCGGCGTGATCCTCGCCCCGGCGACCGCCAACGCGGATGTCTGCACCGACATTGCGCGCATCGGACTTGTGGACGAAACCCATTCGAGTACGTTCGAGGAGCGGCTCGAACGCCTCTTCTGGTATTCGCTGAGCCGACGTGAATTTACGTCCCGCGACGTCGAGCAATTTGCCGGATCGGCAAAGATTCCGCTGGGCGAGGTCGTGGCCAAGGCTGGCCTGTCCTGGGGCAAGGATGAGTACGAGCGGATCAAACAGATGGACGAGCAGCAGCTGCACACGTATGTGCATCACACGCTTGCCTCCACGTTCGATTCGCGTCGGGCGAACGAGGGCGTTACGCGCCTGGTCGGCGAATGCCTGGCCCGAAAGGGCCTCAAGGCATGGCCGTCGTTTGGCCCAGGAAATTTGCGCACGCCAGCGCTAGTGGTGCTCTACGACGCCCCTCCGGAGGCGATGAAGGCACCCTTGACGGTGAACCTCCGCTACCCCGAGGGGGTCGTTTGCACGCACAGTTCCCAGCCGGCGACCCAGATCACAGCACGCGATGGCGTGCCAGTCACGCTCCACTGCAACCGGGACCGGAAACTTGAGGAGTCCGTCCTGGTCATACTCAACCCCGTTGCCTCGGCGACGGTGATCAATGGCGAGGTCTGGATGCCGCCCGTAAAGGCGCCCGAGGAGGATTGTGCGGTCGCCGAACACCACACGATCAAGCTGGCCGCGGACAAGGGCTACGAGAAGACTCGGCCACTTGGACCGTTCTGCGGTCCTGTGCGGGTGAAGCTGACCGCCACCGGGGAAGCCAAGCGTAATACCCCTGGAGCCAATGCGTGGTCCCAAATCGCGATCTTCCGTGGCACATCGCCCGGCTCGCGCATCGAGCTGTGCAGTGACCGGAAGGAGCTGCCCACGTGGGTCCAGACTGGGCTCGGAGCCGCGTGCGCGCCATTCGACCTGCCAGCGCGCAAGCGCGAGACGGTATCCCTGCAAACCATTGATTCCGCGGCGGATACCGACCAGCTCAAATTCTCGATCGAGATCATTCCGAGATAGGGCATGCAGCCGGCGGGGCTTCCCTGCACAGCTCGGACTATGTGCAGGGTGGTCCTGACCGGAAGTGGTGGCGCGTACCAAGACGCGTGGCGCGGCGAGACGGAGCAGGTCCCACCTCAAGCACAGGGAGGCCTAGCGGCTCTGGATAGGCTGACTGAAGAAGTCCGAGAGCCTCTGCCGGCGCCTCTCCGCGTCCGCGGCGGTTTCGACCTGGACGGTGTCCAACACTTTGACTGGGACCGTATTGGAAACCTCGACGTCTCCACCCGCGCTCCACGCCACGGGCAAGCGTGCCGCCAACGCATCGCGCTCGCGATTGCGCTCCTCGCGGCTCTTGATCTTGCTCACCGCATTCCATTCGGCGAGCGTGGGCGCCGCCGGGGCAGGCTGGGGGGCCGTATAAAGCTTGGCGCAAATTGCGATCAGGACGATCGCAATGACGGTGAGCACGAAGTTCTGGTAGGTGGCGTTGGTCATGATGGGTCCGTGGATAGCTCCGGCGCCGGGCAACGGCACGGCGCTGATCGTAGCGCGCAGGCGCAATCGCTGCTTCAGGCGACGTTCTCTTCCCAGACCCGCACGAAGGCCGATGCCCACTGGCGTTGGGCCGGCGTCAGGTCATAGCCAACGAGCAGATCTTCACAGGAGACTTCCGGCAGGTCATGCCGCTTGAGGAAGCGTCCATACATGTCATGCAGGACGGCCTCGCGCTCCGCGGGCGCTTCCGGGAAGGAAAAGTCGGCGCTGCAGACGTCGATGTCCGCCGTCTCGCCGCAGCGCTCACCGAGGGCCGTGGCGCAGGCCTCGGCGCTGGCTGCAAGGGCGAAGTAGAGGCTGTAGCCATCCGTGGTGGACGCCATGTGCAGCAGCGTGCCGTCGGGGGCCTCGAACAGCACGTGCGAGACCCACACCCAGCCGCCGGTGTTTGGCTCGAAGAACGCGTCCTTGGCGCCTTCGGCGAGCACGTCGTGCTGCAACTGGCCGGTTTCGCCGGCCCCCCAGTCGATGACGCTGGCGTCCCTGTAACGCTGGCCCAGCTCCTTGGCGAACGCTTGGGCGATGGGCGATAGGGTGGGCATGGGCATCTCCTTGGGATGCCTCCATCACACCATTGCGTCCGGCGCGAGAAAGTAAACCGCGTCGGCTTGAACGCCAGCAACCAATCAACGTGGGGCGCGCTGGGCGCCCCTCGTTGAGTAGGGTTTACGGATGATCCGGGCAGCACCCTGACCGATCGAGCGTCCCGCTTCGATAGGTGTGCAGGAACTCCACGCCATCCACCTCGACGGTATCTTGGAACGACTCACAGCAGCCACACTTCTCCCGTCCCTCCAGGAATGCGTGCTCCCTGCAGAAGGTCGGGTGGAAGGGGGCGAGCTCACCGAGCTTGGTGGCGAGGACGTGCGTGGCCTGCTTCTGGCAGCCGGATTGGGTGCACTTGTTCATGGTGTTGATCCTGTATGCGGTGTGGTGCGAGGGCCGGCCGTCCGGTGCGGACGGCAGCGCGTGGGGCTGCTCAGCCGGCGACGGCCGGCGCGAGCACTTCGGCGGCAGTAGGACGCTGCCCTTGCTCCATGGCCAACCCAGGGCCCGCAAGCGTGTACGTCGACATGGTGTCCAGGTTGACCACGTGCACCCGACGCCAATTGATGTCCGCGCTGCGCCGCCAGTGTTCAGCGATCGCGGTCGTGTCGGCGTGGCCATGCCATTCGCGCAACCTGCTCAAGAAGCTGCTGCGATTGAGCTTCCCGTCCAATTCGCTCAGGGTGGGCTCCACCTCGAACCAGTGCCCCATGCTGGCGCGCAAGGCTTCATCGTCCGCACTGGTCACGACCAGGTTGACCTGCGGGTGTTCCCGCACCCAGGACGTGAGCCGCGGTTCTTCCGGCCTGGCGAACTGAACGGCTGGCTCCCCAAGGGTCCACGCCCCACGCGCGCCCTGCTCCAGGGCCAGCTGCAGCGCTTCATCCTTGAGCTGCCACGGCCGGCGCACGCGCCGCACGTATTCCCTCAAGCTGTCGATCTCATTGAGGCTGCGCTTCAACTCGGTGGCCGACAAGGCTGGCAGTTGAGCCGGGGTGTCGTAGACCAGCACCTCGCCGGGCTGGTAATCGACGCCGTTGCCATCCCCTCTGGCCAAGCCCTTGTCCAGCCACAGGCCACCCCGCTTGCGCACCATGTGCTGGGCAAGCAGGGTCTTGCCGGTGCCCGGACCGCCCACCAAAGCAATGAACTCGGCTTTGCCAGGGATGCGCGCCGCGACCGCCTGCTCGAACAGCGCGATGGCGCGCGACTGCCATTGCGCGCCGAAGCGCTTGGGGAGCGTCGAGGGGAAGGCACGGCCGCGGGTGCCGGCCACCGACCTGACCAGGCGATCAACCGCCTCCCGGTCCAGGCTGGAGATGTCCAGGTCCGCGCCCCGGAACCAGGCGTCGATCGCAGGGCGCTCGAACTTGTGGGGCGGCTTGATCGGCCCGACCTGGAAGGCAACGTTGCGGACGTCGGGGCACTTAGCCGCCGCCCTCGCATCGTGGTGGCGCATTTTCGCCAGCAGCATGGTGGCCAGGTCCAGGCCCTGATCCTGCTCGAGCTCGAACGGGTCCTTGCCGGCGGGGGTCGCCTCGGCCTGGGCCTTCAGGTCCTTGAGGGTCTTACGCAGGATGCGCGCAAAGTGGGCGACATCCACGTCATGGGCGTACAGGGCACCGCCCTTGAGTTGAAAAACGGTCACGGTCAACGTCTCCTCGAATCGGTATCGAAGCGGGCACCAATGACGGTGGGGCAGGACGCTTACCCATCGCTTCGCAATCTCGATTGAGAGTTGGTCGGACAATGGCGATTACTGGACAGCCTTGCACCCGATGCCATAGCGGCGCTCCGTAGGGCCGCGAGGCCCCTGCGTCCGGAGGGTTACGAGTACGCGGATGATCCTAGCACGCGCACCGCGACGCCTGTCCAGCGTGTGGGCTCACCAGGTCACGATCTCGCGCCGCCCGCGCGGCGGGCCCTTCAGCGATTCATCCTGGATGGACTGACCCACCGGGTCGACGGCCGCCAGGTTGTCGATGTCGCCGGCCATGTCCAGCTCGGCCAGCACCATCAAGGCGGTGGCGAAACTCACCGTGGGGTTGCCCGCCTCCAGCTTGGCGAGGGTGGTGGTGGTGATGCCCACGCGACCGGCGAGATCCTCCTGCGTCATCCGTCGCCGGTAACGGGCTTGGCGCAACCGGTGGCCGAGGGACTGCAGGCGTGTGACGAGGGTCGAGGGCAGGGCGGGGGTGTGCTTGGCCATCGCAATTCCGGTGCGGATATGTTCGGCCTAACCCGCAATTAAATGCGGGTGGCGTGGAGTTATCACATCACTGGTCGACGCGTGGGGAAGTTACGGCCTGGGTGAGCCTCCAATATGAAGTCCGCCCCACTAGGCGGCCCGAGGCAAACAACAACAGGACGATGAGACCGCAGGGGTGTCGTCAGCTACGCCAACTCGAATCGTCTCGTGGCATGCGGCCGTCAGGGTCTTGCAGCCTCATGATGTCCCGGATGGATAGGCAGTCGAGGAATAGGGCCACATTGAATCCGCCCGGGGCGACCATGCTTGGGAAGCGAATGCCCGCCACGCCGGCGTCGCGCACCATGTCGGCCAGCACCCAGCTCGGCGGCTCGGCAATGCCATTGAGCAGCATCTCTCTCCACGGCGTGTTCCAGTCCGTCCACAGCGGATCCCATTCACCGCTCCCGAACGCCGACAGGTCGACCAGCGGCGGAAGGTCGGCCGAGAACGTGGCCATCGTAAACGGGGGGAGAAAGGGCGATGTCTGCTGGTATTCGGCCACTGCGGTGGTCAACTCCAGCGACAGGTAGATCGCTGGAGCGCCCTGGCGGTTGAATCGACCGCCGGCCTTGGCAGCCCCGGCGCCACTGTACGGGTCGAAGGCCCATCGCGGGTCATAGGCCCGGTACAGCATGACCCCACGTTGCCCGGCGGCCAGGATCAACCCACGAACCCCGACGACACCGAGTCAAGGTATGTCACCGCCGCATCGGTCCGGCCTTCGGCGATGACGGTGAGCAGTGTGCGGTGGCCAAACTCCGGGATCGGCGCGTTCTTGATCAGGAACCACGCACGCTCGGTGTCGGGCTGCATCTGGGACGCCGCCGAGAGCACCCGCATCACATCGCGCAGAAACAGCTGCATGCGCGGAGACTCCGGATGCAGGCGGACCGTGTTGCGATGCACGCGGGCCATGGCCGCCAGGTCCTGCAATGGCAACTGCAGACGGTTGGCGATCAGGTCAGGCGACAGGTTCACCGAGCCTGGCTCGCGAACAGAATCGAGAACTTCATCGAAGTGCAGAGCGGCTGCCATGGCGGGCCTCCGAGAGATAACGCGCACAGTATATGCACAGTTTGCGCACAGTTCAAGCTGCAAAGGACTCCCGTTCAGCCGGCCAGCCACCGGTACGCACCAGCTCATCCAGCGGCTTGCGTGACTGGTGCATGGTGTAGCCAGTTCGCCGCTCGATTTCCAGGTACTTCTGGAACAGTTCAGGGCGGTGCCGCGCTCCGTTGGCCAGATCCTTCGCACTACCCATGATGCAGAACACGCAGGACAGCCGATCGTTGCCGGCGGCATACGCCCAGTGTGGCTGCTGACCGGCCGCGGCAATGGTCGCGAACACGTCCGGGGTGGACATGGAGTGGACCGGGTTCCATTCGTACCAGTCGCGACCAGCCACGCTGTTCCGCTCACTGCGCGACAGCGACTGGCGCTTGGCTCGACCGGGACTCTCGGCCGCCCGGATGCCCAGGCAGGTGACGATGCGGGTGAAGCCATGCTGCTTCGAGTACCGGCGGATCTCTCGCTCAATCGGCCCGCGCTTCAAGTCAGAAGTGCAGCTCCGATTGGATGCTGAAGGCCAGCACGGCGAATCCGGTCTTGTGGTAAACCGGTGCTCGACCATCTCCAGGAACGTCTTGGTGGCGCGGGCAATGACGAAAGGTACACCAGCTGCCGCCGCCTGGTCTCGCGCCAACTCCATCGCCCCTTCCCATTCCACCTCGCCAAGACAGGCGTGCATCACCACCAGCTGCTCGCGTGGAATGACGCGCAGCAACTCGATCATCATCGCCTGCGAGTCTTTCCCGCCGCTGTGGTTGATGACGAACAATGCACCATCGGCGCGCAGCTGTTGGATGGTTTCGGGGATGGGCAGCATACGGGGCACCTGATCACCCTGTAGGTGTCAGGGCATGCAGTCAGGAGACCACCGGCGGGCTTTCCGGCAAGTTAGGGATTGACCGCATTACGCACAACTGCCTTCCTGGCCAAATGGCGGTCAAGATCAAACTCGCCACGCGCAAGCGCCTCGACCAAGGGCGAGGCGGCTGACTGTCCACGAACGAACGCGCTTGCGACCCACAGTAAGTGCATGGCCCACTGCTCGCGCCGCTCACTCATGTCCCGATCAAGCATGAGCGATCGCTGCATGGCGAGCTGCTTCTCGGCGGCCACACGTTCGAGGCAACCCTGATCGAACTGCCAGAGTGTCCATTTCGCGCTGACGGCCGATGCAACAGCTGTGGTCGTGCTTAGCTTCACCTGATGCAATGCGTCGCGGAGCTCCGCGCACGTCGGATTGCCGTTCAACCTGAACGTGGTGGTTGCTGCATTGATTGACTCGACGTCGTTAGCCAGAACCGTTGCAGCCTGTTGGGTTTGATGGAAAGCAAGCGCGAACAGGCCGCCCAGCAATACAGGCAAGCCGATCAGCAGAGCCCTCAGCATGATCTTGATGTTCATTTCATCAACCTATCGTTTGGGGTGGGGGTTCTGCGTCGTCAGTTGCTATGGCCCGTGCCAGGTTGAGAATCAGTCAGCGCCGGGGCGGGGAGCAGGTCGCGCAGGTCGCGCAAGCACGCCTCATGGACACGAATAGCCTCCATGGTCTCGCGCACCTGGATACCACTGTTGCGTAACAGGTACAGTTCTTGCTCCCGCCAGCGAATTTTCCGCTCGATGGTTTCGCGAAGGTCACCCATCGCCCTTGCCTCCGGAGGTGTGGGAGTGACGTGACAGCGCGTAGGCTGGGTGCAGATCGGCGCGCACGCGCACCTGATCGATATACCGGCCACAGAACTCACATGAACCGACGCCATGCTCGCCGCCGGACCAGCGATGTCGTTCCCCAACCTTCTTGCCGGTGCGGGGACTCCGACCTCCGCATGACAGCAACCAGTACCGGGTCTTAGCCATTACTCTTATCCCCTCTGGCTGGCGATGTCGGCAGGGCGGCACGCAGTTCTTGTGCGGCCCGCATGACGCGCTGCGCCTTGAGCGTGTCCCGCCAGCAGCGGCACCCGCCGTTGGTGTGAAGCCCCGTCGGTCGCTTGACGGCACAACTTCCATCGCCGCATCCACCCACCTGGTCCACCATTTCATCGAACTTGGCAATTGCCGTCGCCACTACCGTGTCAGCAGTCGCGGCCAGCGCAGCGGCATCCGCCATGACCGTAGCGGACACCGCATTGCGGACAATCTCGCGTAGGCGCTCTGCGGACTTGATGTCTCGGGTCAGGTTCGCCCTCGACACGGCGTGGTATACCGCTTCGCACTGGGCGTCGGTGAGCCCCACCACTCCCTGTCCAGCCAGGCGTCGGCCAAGCTGCGACTTGCCATCCAGCAGCATTGCGCCTTCCTCTGGGTATTCGGCGTAGTGCGCGTACAGGCCGGGGCCGGAATGGCCCTCGCTGCAGTGCCTGATCGTGATCCGCGTCTGGTCGTCCGGGTCCACTTCACCGCTGTCACCTGCGAAGGCGTACAGCTCGCGGATTTGCCCGTCCGTCAGCGTCAGCTCCCCACACCCGCCCGAGCCCTTGCAGTTCGCCTTGCCCTGTCCGGTGGCCGGGTGGGCGATGCGCCCCAGCGGGACCACCTTGGCACCGATGCGGCGAGCCTCTTGCTCCGCGTTGTCAGCGCCGGTTTCCAGCTCGTAGACATCATCGCCGATCATCACGGCATAGGCTATCGCCTCGCCCGACGGCGCCGGCAAGATGGCCTCGCCGCGTTGGTGCAAGAACATGGCGAACGCGGCCACATCGCGCGGGTCGCCCTTGTCGATGTGCTCGCGAAGCATGTCGGACAGGCGTTGTTGCAGACCGGGCTCGTGCCAGCCGCCACGGCCCTTGGCGCGCGCATCGGCCAACTTTGCCTTCAATGCCGTGGCGAACTGATCCACGGCAAGATCATCAGGGTGGGCATCAACGGATGCCGGCATCCCGGCACTCATCAGCGTGATTTCGCCATCAGGTCCTGGCAGCGGCTGCAGCTTTTCAATGTCACTCATGGGTGTCACCTGCGTTGGATGGGTGGATTCGGGCGTTGCGGGTGTTATTCATGGACCTGCCCCATCTCGCGGCAGCAGGTTGCCGCTGCGTCGATGGCTTCGCACTTGGTCGGGAACACACCCGTGGTGTCGGGACAGTTGTTGTCTGGCTCGGCGCAGACGACGCGATAACCCTGCGAGTGGTACGCGCCAGCACCGTTCGGTGAGTCCTGCATGGAGAACTCGACCCGCAACCCGGCTTCTTCGCACCACGGACACACGAAGGCATCCAGTGTGGTCGCGCTCATGCTCCGCTCGCTCACCGCGATGGCGCCGTCGATGGCTTGGTCAGTCATGGCAGGCGGCCTTGGCAGCTTGGGCACCCATTCGTCGCGCCCACCAGTCGCGTCCAGGATCGGCGGCGTTGTCGGCCTCGATCGCCACCATCAGGGCAACGAGGGCGGCATGGGTATGCGGCGACTTGCCGCCGCCGGTGCCGACCGTGCAGAACTCAACCCCTTCGCCTGTCCCGGTGGTCGTGCTCAGGTAGACGTCTCCGTCACCGTCCAGGCCCACTCGCAGGGCGTGAGACGGGCTCATGTCGCCGATGCGGGCTACTTCCTGGGCCGTTGGGTGAGCGGGCGTCGGTTCCTTCCCGAGCTGTCGCAGCGTCGAGAGGGCGTCAGACACTTCGAGTTCGCGTCCGATGGCGATTGGAGGCGTGGCTTGCGCGCGGTTCCAGGTGATGAGCTCGCCACCCAGGAGCAGCCTGTCGAAGGCTTCGGCCGCGGCAGGAGGTTCGGCTGTCGCCGCGTCGGTCCTGGACGCGATGAGGTCTGCGATCCCGTGCAGCAACTCCGTCACCTGAATTCCGAATCGACCGCTGACGTGGGCCCCGGCAATGCCATCTGCCTCATCGGCCCTCAAGGCCTGGGACAGCCAGCAGGCGAGCACGGCGGCCATCGGCGGGTAGCTGGGAGAGTGAGTCATGGCCTCAGTCCTCTGCAATCGACATGCTCATGGAAGCATTCGGCGCGGTCCAGGAAAGTTAGTCTGCGCGCGATGCAATCACGGCGTGACGGCCTCCGTGCAGGGCATGGTTTCGGTGCTGCTCACCAGCACGTGGACTGCCGCCCCTGGGTCAGCATGGTCTGCACGCAGACACCCGTCATGGCGTGCCAAGGCGTCCACGATGGATGTCAGGCGCTCAACCACCAACCGGCACCCATAGGACAGGATGCCGTCGTCCAGCAGCGCGTGAGCCTGGGCGCTAACGCTGGCCAGCTCGTCCTGCAGGGTTAAAGGGCCATGGATCGAACGGTCGGCGTCGCCTCCCAAGCTGGAAAGGGATGCAGCCAAGGCCGCAACACGGATGTTCATAAGCACCACGAGCGATGGACTACGACCAGCATGCCGCGGCGGCCTTGCGATCCGACTGGGTAACCGCCGCTATTTTAGCTGTGGTAGGCGCTCTTTGACTCTTCAGGCCCGCACCGGCCAGTACGGGATGCAGTAGTCTCCCTCGCCGAGCTGGCACCATTCGCAATCACAGTCGAGGTCGGTTTCCCAAAGGACCTCACCGCGATTCGTGTGGGACCGATGTGGACCCGCATGGCCCGCCGGCAGGACGCAGCCGTTGGTGTCCATCGGAGCCCCTGTAAAATCCGGCATCAGGACGCCGCAGCTCTTGCACATGCTCCCTCTCCTTTCGGATGTCCATCCGTGCTGTTACGAGGCGCCCTCGCTGGCAGGCAGCAACTTGCGAACGCCCTTGGCCAGGTTTCCACCGCCGATCTTCTTGGCATGCAGGAGCAGGTTAAGCGCGTCCTCAGGGGATGCGTTGATGAAGCCTCCGAAAGGCCAGCCTGCCACCTCGGGTTCCTTGCGGGCCCTGGCGGCGAGGCGTTCATCCGTCACAATCCCATGGGCATTGATCGCGCTGTCACGCACGCGCACGGGCGTGGCCAGGTCGGCCAACGCTTCCGCCGCTGCGGCGTAGAAGGGCTTGAGCGGATCGTCCTCGGGCCACGTGGCCCAATCGGCCGCTCGATCGCGTGTTGCGGGGTGCGGCTGAATTGCCCTGAAGTCCTCTTGCAACGCCCGGATGTAATCGGCGACTTGTTGCAGCATCTGCCGACGCGACGCCGACAAGTCCATTTTCGGATCTTCATACGTGACAATGATCTGCGCATGGTTCATGTCCGCCAGGGACAAGCCCCAGTCGGACAGATCGCCTGCCGTACGTTCGGCCACGCCGGGCTTGGTGCGCCAAAAAGACAGCCAGTCCGCGGCCCACTCCGGCAACGGCCCGCGCTGCTGGGACCATTCGACCATGGCCTGCTTCCAGCGCTCACGGGGCTCAACCTCCAACTGCCGCCAGGTTTCCTCCGGCACGTAGAACCTGAACGACAGACGCGGGCTATCACTAACGGAAGGCGTCACCACCAGTGCCAACTCGGGCAGGGGAGTGGTAAGCGTGTACGACGCGATGTTCTTGTAAGGATCGGACCCCTGGTTGGGGAGGCCGAAGCGACGGAACAGGTAGGTGAACAGTGCGCCATAGTTGCAGCGCTGGCCAAAGCTCTGATCGAGCAGCCCGGGCTGGAAGTGCGGGAGCCCACCTTCCGGATAATCGGCCCAACCGCCCATGCCTACTTCGGGCAAGCCCTCCCAGGCGCCGGTCAGGGTTGCGAGCTTGAGGGAGAACTTGCGCTTTCTCATAGTGGACATACCCGTCATCGGCCGTGTTTGCTGCTCACAGCCTGCAGGAGCCGGCGTGGTCGGAAACTTAATGAAGCTGATCGGCATTTTCAGCCGTAGTTGCATTGTTATCACTCGAACTCGCAGCGGAGGCCCCAGTGCCTGGCTTGTACTCGTGACCAAACCAGCGGAGTATCAACCGTCAGGGACTGACTCGGCGCCGCACGCATTGGCGAAGCCCCATGGGCATCAGCAGCAAGTCGATAATCCATCCAGCCGACCTCGCACGCGCGAGGGTTTGTGGGCTCCCGTTGTGCATGCGACCCGGAGAATTCCATGGACATCTCTCATCTCAAGAAACAGGCCAAGGCCCTGGTGAAAGCCTATCCCGAGCTGGTCAGTAATCACCCGCAAGAGATGCCGCTGCACACCGCGCAGCGCACCATCGCTAAGTTGCAAGGCTACCCGTCCTGGGAGGCGCTTGTCGCCGCGGCCCACGCCGCCGTCAGCACCTCGCACAACAACGGGCGAGCCGGGAAGCTGTCTCGCGACCGGGTTTGCGTGGTGCGAGTGACGTTGCTGCGCACTGACCCATTGGTCTGGCGCCAAGTCGAGGTCCCGTGCGACTACAGCTTCTGGGATCTTCACGTTGCGATCCAGGATGCCATGGGCTGGTCGGATTCTCACCTGCACGAGTTCGAGCTTCCGGATGGATTGCAGCTCGGGATCCCGGAACAGGGCGACAACACCTCACCGGCGGTCTGGGAGCACGACATCGCCGACCACCTCTCCGTGGGCATGGATGTCGGATATCTCTACGACTTCGGCGACATGTGGCGGCATCAACTGCAGGTTATGGAGGAAAAGCCGCGCGGGGTCGGGCGCTATCCGCGATGCACCGGCGGCGCTAGCCTTGCCCCGCCGGACGATTGCGGCGGCTGGAGCGGCTGGGAGGAGGTCAAGGAGGTCATGGCCGGCCCGAAGGACGAGGAGTACCGGGAGCTTCGTGATTGGCTCAAGGGCTGGGGGCGGCGGTACATCCCGCTTGACCCACTCAAGTTCGACCCCCGGAAGGTGAAGTTCGACAATCCCGCTGCGCGGTTCCGCGCGGCGTTCGGCGACCATCGTTGACGTCCGCGAAAGCTCTGCAGGCGAGGGGCGAGGGCCGCTTCGTTCGGAGCGCAAGCCCACAAACAACAACGGGGCGGCCAGTGGCCGCCCCGTCTTGCTCTCTTACTTCGAGATCTCTCATCCGCACAGGACGCGCTCAGTCCTCCTGTTCGGCGTTCTCCAGCTCCGCCCGGGCATCATCAACCGCGCGTTCGCGCGATTCCAGATCCGGCGGATCGAAGCTGCCATCGACGTAGCGCACGCCGAAGTCCTGCAGCCATTCCTCGATCACCAGCCCCGGCGGCAATGTCGCCCGCCAGGCCAGGTACTCAGCCCAGTCCACGCGGTCGATCTGCGGATACCACGCCGGCAGCCGGTGTCGCGGTGCGCGCGGCTCGCCGGTGAAGCTATCCACCACCAGCGAGCCATCCATGCCCTGCAGACACGTCCATTGCGGGCGCGCCGGGTCGGATGGTGCCGCCATCGACGCCGGATCCCTCTCCGGCATCTCGCCTTGCGGGCTCGGTGGCATGGAGACTTCCCCGTCCGTGGCCGCGGCGATGTCGCCATGGATGTCGCAGTCCATCTGACCTGCAGCCTGGCAACCGGGGCAGTGCTTCAGCACGACGTCCGGGTCCAGCCCGCGCTCCAACATCTCACACACGCTCAGGCGCGCGTGGCGGCGGAGCCGCTTGCGCTTGTCTTTCTTCATATCTCTCTCCTTGGATGCCTGCCCCGACGTGCGACGGGGCAACGTCTCAGATGAGGAAGTCGTTGTGGTTCCTGACCAGCCCCAGTGGACTCTGGTTCCGACGGAGAAACTCCTCCCGGAAGTCCGTGTCCGCAAACATCAGCACGCCGTTGTAGATCACCCGGAGCGCCAATACATCGACGCTCGAAGGGAACGGCACCTGGTTGACTTCGCACCACCACCCGAACTCGGCCACGTCCACGCGGGTGAAAAGCTCTAGCCCCGGCGGAACGGTGTCCTGCTGGATGGCGCCGGTCCGGGCACACACCAGGAACGACCCCTCTTTGCACTGCACGCGCAACACGCCAGGCGGCGGATCATTGCTTGCCATCTTCTTCTCCCAGTTTCGCCTGGCCCCGCACGTGGCGGGGTCAGACGGTGGTGGTGCATCAGATGGCGAAGCCGGTACCGGTGCACGCGAGTTGCGGCGCGGGTTCCGTCTTGCGTCCACACTGGATCGCCTCCTTGATCCGCACCTCGAATTGCTCCTCGATGCGCATCGGCAACGACTCCGTATCACCGCGGTCCGTTGCCACACGCGTGGCGTAGGCAATGGCCTGTTTCGCTTCCAGCAGTGAGAAGTAGGCCTGCTCGGCGATGTTGGAGTTGTAGTGGTCGGTGGCGTGGATGGACGTCCCGCCGTGGTTGTGGCTCAGGCCGAAGGTCATCACCACGTAACGGGGCTCGCCGACCGGCAAATGCGGCACACCATCAATCAGCAGGGTCGCGAGAAGGTGACGGCGCAGAAAGTCGGTGACGTTCTCGCGCGTTTCCCAGTGCGGGACTCCGCCCAACCCGTAGTAGTACCCGGCAGTGCTGATGGCGGCGGCCGACAGGTCAAGAAGCTCTGGGAGCTTGCGGTGGTCCCAGTCGTCCTGTCCGGACGTGTAGCCCCGCGGGCGGCACGAATCCATCTTGATCGCCGTCCAGAGTGCCCCCTCGAACCAGCGGTATGGCACTTCCTTAGGCACTCCCAGCTCATCGAACTTGGCCACGATGGCGATGGGTGCCTGGTCGGCGGTGATCTCTCGAACCTCACCCTCGAACGTGTCATCGATCCGCACTGGGCGGGGCTTGCGACACCGCTTCGGGATCTGGTTCTCGGTGTAGGTGAATCGGATATGCGTCTTCATCTTCTTGCTCTCTGAAAGAGCCAGAAGCGCCTCCCTGTCAGGGAAGGCGCCCTGGCAGGGTGGTGGTGGTCGGCGTGCGGTCAGGCCGCTTGCGCCGTGTCCTGCATGGACTCCAGCAGGTCGGCGCGGTAGTCGTCCTCCGCCTCTTCCCAGTGGCCATCGCCGTGCCGGATGCGCAGGGCGAGGATGTCGATCGTCGAAGGCTCCGACAGGCCGTGTGCCCGGCTCCAGGCCAGGTACTCGACGATGTCAACGCGCTCGAAGCCCCGGTACGCCGGGTCGCGCTCGGCCTTCGGGGTGAGGATGACGCCCGTGTGGGCGCACACCTTGAACTCGCCGTGCGTGCCGGCCACGGTGATGGGCGCGCGGTCCAGGGAGGTGGCCTGGAATGCCGTCTCGACGTTCATCAGCCTCGCGCGTTCACGCGTGGCGTCGATCGCCTCGATCAGCTCCTTTGGAACACCGGCCTTGGTCGCCAGCCATGCATCGGGCAGTGCAGCGGAGGCATCGGCCAGCCGCTGGACCAGCTCGGCCAAGAGCGCCTGAACGCCAGTCACCGGGGTGAGCTTGGCCATCGCATCGATGAACTCGTCCGTTCCGGACACCACGCCGGCCACATCAGAAGCCGGGTAGGTGGACTGGATCGTCGACAACAACTCAGCGTGCGATGCGGCCGCTTGCTTGAACTGGACCCACGCCGTGTCAGGCGTCTTGCGCATGATGACGAGGAACATGGCCATGGCGCGGTGCGCCTGGGGGTGTGAGTACATGGTTCGATCTCCTGAAACGCCATTAGCCCCGTTCACCAGAAGGTGCGGAGCAATCAGGCAGGGTGTGTCCGGGAGCAGCCCGGTCTGGTTACAACATGGGGCCAGCGTACCGGCGGCGGCGCTTGGACGCACCGGTGCAACTGGCGTCCAGTGGGGACGGGTTGGCGGGAAATGAGACGCCGGACGCTATCGCATGGGGCCGTGTCCTTGCGACCATTGCCCCATGGCTGCTTCACGCTGCGCCTTCTGCAAGGCACCCTTACCGCTTCGTGCCAATACCTGCCCCAACTGTGGGCAGATGGCGGTGCCCGGTGGCCCAGCCACGCGGACCTGGCCCAAGGTGCTTGCCTGGCTGGTCGTGGCCGGCGTGGTGTTCGCGTTGATCGAGAGCGGGCATTTCGCGGCCACCGATCGGCCGGCTACAAGCACGCCGGCCCCCGCGAGGTAGTCGCGTTCAGGCGGCCAGGGCTGCCGCGAGTCCCCGCAATTCCGCAATCCGGGTCTCGGCCATGATGCCCCGCACGATCAGATCCGCGCAGGCTTCGCTCTGCGCATGGGCGCCGGCGGTTATCGGGCCAAACGTCTCCAACGTCGCGGCGTGCGGATGCGCCGCCAAGAAGCGGCAGTAGTCCATGTCGATCGAGCCGGCGACCAGATTGAACAGCTCCGGGTCCTGGCGAATGACGGCTTTGGCTTCCTCGATCCTCATCTCGTCCCGCCCTACGCGGGCCAGCAGATCGTGGTGGCGTACGAAATACGGACGTTGCCAGCTGGGCAGCTTGGGCGTGGTGTAGAGCTGGCCTTCCAGCGGCCAGACCGGTTCGCCCAGCAGGCCGCCGAGCGCTTCACCGCGCGCCGGTGCCGGCGGCGCGATGGGCCAAGTGGTGCCGGCGAGGATGTCGACCCACGCATGCCCCGAATCGTCGCAGGTGAGCCCCAAGTCACCGGGGGCCAAGGCCACCACCGTCCACTGGTTCGCCGCCGGGAAGGCCTGCACGAAGCGCACGGTGAACTGGCTCGGGTCGGTCGAACGGCACCACATCGGTTGTTGCAACCAGCTGCAGGCAGAGGCATAGCGCTCTTCACCTTCCACCGGTCCTTGCACGACCTGGTCGCCGATGCGGATCTGGCCATCGACCCAGCACGCCGGGTACAGCGCGGTCTCGACCGGAACGAAGTCGGGGCCAAAACGCAGCACACCGATGATCGCAGCCCCGTCACGCAGCTGGCGGACGAGGAGGCGGCCGGACAGGGGCTTGATCAGTGTCATGGTCGTCACAGCCGGGGCGTTGAAACGAGCATGCCGCGCCACGAGCGCGCGGAAAGTTAGCGGTCGGGCAGGTGGGCGCGCGCCGGGCTACAGCAGGATCAGCAGCTTTCCCACGTCGTCGCGGTCCGCACCGGGCAGCCCCGCCGCCTCGGCAAACTCTGGCCAGCGGGCAACGGCCGCATTGACCTGGTCAATCAGTCCGCCCGGGTTGCGGATGTTGAAGCGCGCGGCCACCTGCTTGAGGTCGTCGGCCGTGATGTCGTCGAACTTGCCGGCCACGCTCATCAGGTGGTGCTGCGTCCACTCCCCGTGGGGGTTGTAGGCGTGGGTCACGTCGTAGGCCGGCGCCAGCTCCCAGGGCCCGCCCTCACGCATCAGGAAGGCGAAGTTCTTGGTGTGGTCGTCGTGGTTCTTGCCGGCGACGTTGAACGCCATGCGCAGGAACAGCTGCTGCAGGTCCAGCTCGGACAAGCCGAGGCCGTGGGCGGTCAGGAACAGCGACTCGTACGCGTGGGTGCGCCGCTGCTTGTGGCTCATGTGCTGCAGCGCGGACAGGGTCTGCACGTGGATCTTCCGGTTGCCGTCGCGGTCGAAGCGCCGGGTCATGAAGTGCGCGCGGCCGTTCTCTTCCATCAGCCGGCACGCACTCATGGTGATGCCGGCGGCGGTGGCCATCAGGTGGTAGGCGTACTCGCGCCGGCCGTAGCACTGGCTCTCGCCCAGCTCGTGGTCCGCGCC
>CBFGOS010000008.1:0-20719 GCA_965650425.1 uncultured Lysobacter sp.
GTGCTGCAGCAGCGCGGGCCAGTACTTGTGCAGTACGTCGGTGGCCTGCAGCCAGGGTTCGTTCTGAGCGCGTGCGCCGCATGCCGACACGCCATGCGGGCCGATGACGACTGCCAGATCGACCGGGTACGGACCGAAGAGGTGTTCATCAATGACCAAGGCATTGCGGGTCATGGTCCGGGCATGAATCCATGCTGGACCAGCCGCATCCGGGACCATTTGCCACTGGGGCGGTTCGCGTTCTTCCAGCGATCCCGCCATCCAGTCGTAGAGGTTGTCCACCGTGCCGTCAACGAACGTCGCCTCGACCATGAAGTAGCCCTTGGTGCACGACTGGCATTTGCCCACCGAGAGCATGCATTCGGTGACGCGGTCGGGCGGGGGGCTCAGCGCTTGTGCATGAGGGATGGCATCACCGTCGTCCAGGAAGAACTCGCGCCCAATCGCGCGAATGCCGGACGCGGTGACCTCGGCGATTGCCGTCGCGCAGTGCGGGCAGGCGATCAGTTGCGGGGTGGTGATAGCAGATGGGCGTGTCATGCGCTTGTCCGGATGGTGTCGTGGCCATTATCGAAAGCCGGCGTGGGGATGCCGCTCCGTAACTGCACTGCTGAGGCGGGGGGTTGGCGCCCGCCTGCAGTGTGCGCACCTGCTTTCATGCAGGCTGTTCCCCAGCACGCCGGAGACACGCATTTCATGTCACAAGCTTCCACCCCAACAGCCAGTGCGCGCAACGCGGAGATCCGCCGGTTGCGGGCTCTGCCGCCTGGCGAACGGCCATCTCTCGCCGACTTGGCGGCCGAACACAACCTCTCTCGCGAGCGCATTCGCCAGATCGAATGTGGGCAGAGTCACCCGAAGGCGAGCGGGCGCCGGCGCTATGGGGAGATCGAGCTCGTCACCCAAGGGAAGGGGCGGTACGAAGTGATCATCAACCGGGACGGCACGCCGCAGTGTGCAGGCCTGGTCCTGGGTGGACAGCGCCGCTGGACACTGGAGAGGCCGCGATACCCTGACGTCCATGCGGACAGCATTGCGAAGCTGGCCGCTCGCGTGGCGCAGGACAGTGGGATTCAGTGAGCAACAAAAAACCCGACCCAATTGCTTGGGTCGGGTTCAACGCATCGCCCGACTTGCGTCGTCGGATTCGTGCATCGGGGGGGTGCACTTCCTGACAGTCGATCCCAGGGGTAAGGCGACCTTCAGGCACATCCGCGGCGTTGCGCGTGAGAAGAGCATACGTGGTCGGATTGACGGCCATTGCGGCCAACTGCCACCGCGTTAGGGGTGGTTGGCATGGATCGCCAATCCTGGACCTAGTCTTGGTGAAAGCGCACCTTGCTGGCTTGCAGGTAGTCGCCCGTGCGCTCGGTGCAGATCCATCGTCTGCCATTCTGCTCTGCCGCCTTGCCGGTGGTGCAGCGACCCCCGAACGGGTCCACGACAAGGTCGCCTGGGCGGGAGAGGAAGCGTACGAGCTTGTCCGCCAAGGCCAACGGCATTGGTGCGCCATGGGCCTGCAGCCCGTTCTCTCTGGCGAAGCGGTTGCACAGGCGCGAGTCAGCATCGGAGTGGCCCACGGTCATCACGTTGCGGGCGATGCGGCCTTCGGTTGGACTTGCGAATGAACGCCCCGAACGAAGCCGGTATGCGCCATCGCTGTTGCTCCGGTCGCGCTTCTCACCACCGCGCCCCATCAACGCGAGGTGCTTTGGAGTGTGCGGCTCCAGGATACGTCGGTTGTCGGCTAAGCACCGCGCCGGGTCGTTGGTAAACCACCAGACCATCTCGTAACTAGCGTTGAGCTGCTGACGGGATTTGCTCGCCCATTGCACCGGCCCTGGCGCCTTCGACGGGTTGTGCCAAACCAGTGCATCCATCTTGGCCAGACCGAAGCGGTCGCAAAGCGCGATGGCCAGGCGCTCCTGGTAGAGCGAGCGCGCTGGCGTGCCTGGCTCGAAGATCTCGTTGCCGAGGTTTAGACAGATGGAACCGCCGGGCAGCAGGTTCTTGGCGATGGGCTCGATGGCGCGGCAGATGAAATCGGTGAACTGCGCTGCCGTCGGATTGCCGTAGGCGCGCGGCTTGGCCAGGGGGTAGGGCGGGCTGGTGAGCAGAAGCGCGATGGGCTCGTCGAGCTTAGGGAACACATCCTCCCAACTGGCCCAAATGGCAATGCCCAGCGTGGTGCAGAACGCCACCAACGCCACGCCCGGCTGGGCCGGACCCAGCATTTCCTCTCCCGCAGCGGTGAGGCGCCACTTGCCGCGTGTGCCCGGCACGCGCTCAAGCACGCCGAGCCTCTTCAGGGTCTGCTGATGCCAGCGCAAGCGGCGCTTGAGCAAGGAGTGTTTCTGCCCGGACCGGCCGACCGGTGCGCGCTGGTCCAACTGCGCACGGTCCGTGCCGCTCGATTCACTGATGGCGTCGTAGAGCTCCGCGTTGCTGAGCTCGCCCACGGCTGCGTAGGCATGGGCAACGGCGTCCATGGTGAAGAGATCCAGCTGGGCTGGGGCAGCGTCAAGCATTTTGGTGGCCGTTGGTTGGGTGTCCCCAAGACTGGACTGCCGTCGCCGCCCTCCAAGTTATTCGTGCCGCCGCCGACGCCCTGTCAGCGGCCCACGTTGAGACTGTAGTGTAGTGTATGTAGTATTGCCGCTACATTCTTTTGAGCGATCACCGCCATGAGCAGCATCGAGCGTCGCATCTGGGCTGCCGCTGACAAACTGGACGCCGCCGGCCAGTCACCCACTCTGGCAGCCGTTCGCGGTGAGCTGGGTGGTGGGAGCTACACCACAATTCAGGCGGCAATGGCTAAGTGGCGCGAGCGGCGCGCCGAGACGTCGGCTCCGCGCATCGAGGTGCCGGCCGCGGTGTCGAACAAGCTGGCGCAATTGGGGGCCGACCTATGGAGCCTCGCGATCGAGGCGGCCACCGCGACCCTCGATGACGAGCGCAAGGCCATGGCCAAGGAGCGCGACGCGCTGCTGGCGTCCAGGCAGGAATGCGCGGAACTGGCAGACAGGCTCACCGAACGGCTGGATGCCGTGTCACTGCAGCTCCAACAAGCGCAGACGGCTGAACAGCGGGCGCGCAACGATGAAAACGCGGCGAACCAGCTGTGGGCGGGAGCCAAAGCCCGCCTCGGCGAGCTGGAGCAGCAACTTGCCGAGGCACGTGCGATTAGCGAAGCCGAGCGCAAGACGGCCGCGGACGCACGCGAAGCGCAGGCAAGGCAGACGGGGCGAATTGAGGCGCTCGAGACCCAGAACGCGGAGCTGATGAAACGGTTGGGCGCGAAGAAGTAAGGCGCGCCCGTCCAACGTCAGTGGAGCTGCGCGGGAGAACGGATGACGCAGCAATCAAGGGCCTGGGGCTGCCCCTCATAGTGCACCTGGTCAGGGAACGCGCCGTGGGCGTCAGCGACCACCACCTGCAACATGCACGGCGGCATGTAGCCCAGCCGCGGCACGATATGGAACAGGGCGCCGACCTGCATGTCCACGCGTACGGTAGCCAGCTTCAAGTCCGTCGTTCGGTCGGTCTGGATGAGCGTGCCGTCCTCAGGAATGCCGTGCTCCAGCAGGTGCAGCGCCGCTTCGTTGAGAATGATGCGGGCTGCTTCCTCATCCTGGCCGATCACGAACAGTTCGCGATCCAGCATCGGCGTCAGGCCGACGGTATAGGCGTAGGGGAGTGGGGCCGCGTCGCACAGATTGACCATGAAGGCGCTGCGCTCAATCGTGTCGCGGCAAACAGCGAGATAGGATTCCAATTCGTCTGACATGCAGTTCTTCCGTGGAGGGCAGGCTTACTGGCTCGCGGCATTGAGCGCCTGGAGCGCATCAGCGGGCAAGGGCACCAAGGCAGGGGAGGCTTCGCGCACCGGCTGGGTTGTCGCCAGCGGCGGTTCACTGTCAGCGAAGCCCAGCGCTGCGCCCTTGACCGTGGCGCGCGGTACCGGCGCCCTTGTGACCGCGGAGGAGGGGCGGTATGGCTTGAGCGCGGCGGCCACGCGCGTTGCCGTGACCGGTCCGCGCTGGGCCGGCACACGCACCGGTGCGACTGCGGCAGCAGCCACGGCCTCGGCCGGCGCGACGCCCTCGGTCGCGGGCGCGCAGCCAGGCGCCACTTCAGGGGGCGGCTCCAGCAATCCCGCTTGCCGCTCATACGCCAGATCGGCCTGCAGCGCCTCGACGCGACTGCGTTCCACACGCAGCTCTTCCCTCAACTGATGCACGTCCGCTTTCAGCTGGATCCGTTCATCGTCGCGACATCCCGCCAGCCACATCGCGGCGCATGCGAGGACGAGCAATTGCGGCCACCGAGGATGAAATGTCATATCAAAACCCCCCGGGGAGTCATGCAAGTAGCCGTTGCAGCGCCAGAAAGGCGCCGGCGAGTGCCAGGATCAGTACCACCAACGCTTTTGGGGTGCGGATGGTGACGCCTGCTTCGGCAAGCAGAAGGCCGCTTAAAATGCCCAGGGCCATCGGCCATTGAGACGTCGCCGAGCCACCCAGCAGCTCGATCAGCACGGCCAGGATGACTCCCGTTAGCGCGCCGATCACCAGCAAGCGAGCAACTGCGCGGGCCGTCAATCGGTTGAGCTTGGCATCCAGGAAGCGCATGCCGCTCATTTCGCGCCTTCAACCGGAATCCGCAAGGCATTGCGGAGTCGCTGGGTAGCCTCGATCTTGGCGGGCACGACGGGAACGGTGATGCGGGTAGCGTTGTTGGTCACGTTGGACTGCGTGAAGGTCAAGCCGCCAATCTCGATCTCCGGGGCGTCGGCATCGAACTCCACCGTTTCGTCGTGCACCAACCGGCCACCGACGCTCCAGAATTCACGATACTTGGCAGTTCCCGCCTGGGCACCCAAGTAGACCACCTTGAGCGTCATCGGCTTGCTCTCCCGCCCACCGTCCGGACGGAAGCGGCCGTTGGGCAGGGCCTCGTAGGTGCCATTGAGGAACGTGGAGAGAATGGGGTCTACGTTGGCCAGCTTATTGCAGATCGTGCCGTCCATGCGCACGAACATGAGGCGCCCAGTTCCTGGCGTCTGCGCGACGTAGAACCGTTCGCCGGCGGCGTTCTCCCGAATGCTCTGCAGGTACACCGACTGGCCGGCAGTGAAGTTGTACCGATGGTTGAGCGGCCAGCTCGGCTTCAGTTGGAAATCGTTCTCGGCAATCAGCAGCAGCGGCGTGCGCTCGCGGATGTAGCGCAGGTTGGCGACCACACCTTCACGAGACACCGTCTTGGTGGTGGGCGCGGTACCGGGGGCGTCGACGCGGCTGACGTTGACCCAAGTGTCAAAGTCCATGCCGTATCGCAAATTCTGTGCAGCCGCCTCAGCCAGCAACGAGCGAACATCGCAGTTGTTGTTCGCGTAAGCCGGGCCTGCGGCGGCCAGCGCCACCGCGGCCGCGGCGAGAACGGTATTGAACATGGTACGCATGGACGATCCCCTGTGTGGTGTGAGATGAACCGGCAACCGACCGGACATGGCGCAACAGTAGTACGAGAGCGGAGCAGCAAAAAGTTAGCGGGCCACCCCTTCGGCCCGGGGTGTGGAGCTACAAGCTGCCCATCGGTCCGTGGTCAGGCGACGGCGCCAGCGTCGGAATGCTCAAGGAGCGAATGAGACGAGCGATCGAGATCCGGTCGAGGGGTTCGCGCTCCCAGCTGGCGATCGTCACCTCCTGCCAGGTGTCGCCCTCGCCCACGGCCGTCGCGAACGGGACCGCGGCACGCACGATGCAGCTCACGACCTCCGCGGGCATGCCGCAACGGGCCAAGTCCTGCTGGGATTCGAGCAGGAACCCCTCTTGCGCGGCCTGGACCAGCCATCGCATCGCTGCGGGTATGGTTCCTAGCGCCGGCTCGCGCTGCAGCTCGCGCGCTACGTCGTTGAAGACTTGTGCGCGGGTCGTTGCGTCTGAGCACTCATGCAGGGTCACCACGATGGCCCGCACCGCTGACAAGGCCAGCAGTGTCGTCTGCAGTGGAAGCGGCCCACGCTTGCGGGCGGTGTTGTGATTGGATCCGGTCATTAGGGATTGCCCTTGCGGCCGCGCCGGCGATATTCCCAGGGAGCCTCGAATTGGCCGGCATGCACGCCCAGACGGCGGGCCTTGGCGTGGCTCTCATCCATCACATAGCTCGTGCTGTAGCGGCGATACGCGAGTGCCCATCCATTGCGGACCAGCCAGGCATTGAGGTCGGTGTTGGCCACGGAGCAACGTGCGACGACGCGACCGTACCGGTCGGTGTCGTGTGCGCGGCATGTCACCGGGCGCCGCTGGATGAAGTCCGTAAGCGCATTGGCCGCGGCGGCACCACAGCGGTAAGCCTTCCCGGCGGAGGTCTGGCACAGCTGGCTGGATTCCGGGGCATCAACCCCATGCAGGCGAATCCGCTGCCCGTGGATCTCCAGGGTGTCGCCATCGATGACGCTGGCCTGTCCCACCAGCGGGTTAGCGCCGGCCGCGGTGGCGGCCGTCAGCCACAGCCCGAACGAAAGGGCCACGGCGCGATGAATCTGCTTCAACGTCCTATCTCCAAACGCATACCAGGCATATCGTCACCGGCGTGACATCCTTGATATGCCGATAACCGCACCCGTTGTGAGGCCAGTTGTCCGTAATTGGTGCACGCGACCTGGCCAGCGGGGCGCGGTAACGATAGGCGAGCCCATGCCCCGACCGCCGCTGGCTCCCCCAAATCGTGACCATGCGCACGCATTTCTTGGGACGGGTGGCTACTTCCCGCGCCGTGGAGTGCGCCCCAGGCGCGATCGCCCCGTCTTACAGGGTGCCTGGGCAGCCAAGCGCAACCGCAATTGCGCCAAGGCGACTTCGGCGCGCTGGGCGATGGGTTCGCCCCGGGCGGCGGCTTCCAGCAAGGGGAGCAGGACCGCGGAATCCCAGTCCGCGCCAGGCGTCGCCGGTACCGGCTTGCGTCCGCAAAACGCACACGCCTCGTGGTTCGACTGGCCATGGCAAGCAAAGCATGCCAACGGCTTGGTACGCACGATCCGCCGGGAGGTGAGGACGGCTGTGGGCTGGCGAATGACCGGGTCGAGCGGACGTGGTGCAGAGGCGGATGACATGATCGAGAGCAGGACGGGCCGAGGGATCATTTCATCAGTCCGGAGCTGGCGCGCCGGCGCCCAACTCGCTCCCGTTGCCTGTTGGTTGGCCGAAACGAGTACGGGCGGCCGAAGCCGCCCGTACATTGCCATCAGGCCGAGCGATTACTCAGCGGCGTCCTTCAAGCGCTTCACCGCGCGGGCCTTCAGCTTGACGCTGGCCGGCTTGGCGGCGAACCACTGCTCTTCCTTGGTGAATGGGTTGATGCCCTTGCGCTTGGGCTTGGCCGGCACGGCGACGCGGTTCACGCGCAGCAGTCCGGGGATGGTGAACTGACCGCAGGCCTTCTTGGCCAGCGACGCCTGGGCGGCTTCTTCCAGGCCGGCGAGCACGGCGCGAACATCTCGCGGCGTCACTTCGGTGCGCTCGGCAATCAGGGCGACCAGCGCCGCCTTACCCAGCGGGGCATCGATCGGCTTCAGCTTGGGCGGGGCCACCTTCTTCGCCGGGGTCGCCTTCTTGGCGACGGGCTTGGTGGCGGCCTTGGTGGTGGTCTTGCGCGGTGCAGCGGTCTTGCTCATGAAAGCTCCTGGTTGGTTGAACGGTTGGACGTTACTGCATGAAACCGCCTAGAAAAGTTACTCGGCCTAGCCTGCGTTGGCGACGTTGTGTGCGATCCACGCCGGACGGGCATCGATCAGTTGATTGACCTCCACCATCCGGAACATCCCCATTTGCTCGGACCAGCTTGTGACGAGCTCCCGCACGTCGGGATCCTCCAGCATCTCACCGACCAGTTCACGAGCGACCTCGGGCCGAACGGGCAGGCACAGCCAGCCTGCTGTGAGATTCGGGTGGGGCTGTAGATCCAGAAGCGCGCGAAGCCCAAAGACGGTGAGGACGGCGGCTGCGAGAAACACCAGGGCCGACGCGGTCTCGTTGCCTCCCTGCATCCACCACCAGCCCAAGCCGGCTAGCGCGGCGCTGGGGAGGAGGAAGCCGAACGAGTGGCGCTTTGCACGTAGAGCTTGGCGCGCCAAGGACGCCTCGGTGCTGGCGCGAACGTGGCTGTCGGAGGGTGGTTGGTAATCACGCAGAGCACTCAGCCGTGCGGACCAATCAGGAGATGGTCGCAATGTCACGGGCCGACCTGCAGATTGCACGGGGGCTGGGGGGGCATGTAGTCCTGTCCTCAACGGGATACAGGGCCAACTATCTCAGCGCGCACACCGCGTGCTTGGCGCCAACCGCCATGGAAACACGGGGGGATAGCGAATCAGCTCAAACGGCCTGCGACGCTGCTTCGTGGGCAGCCAGGCGATCGACCAGCTTCTCGCGGCCTTGGGCAAAGGCATCGCGCAGTTCAATCATGGCGCCTCCACCTTCGGCCACCAAGCGCCAGTCAGGGGCACGGACCACGGCCGCAGCGACGTTGGCCATGCGCGCGAGCCCCGCATTGGCGGCCACGCCTTTGATGCTATGGGCGTGCTCGCGCACAGCATCCCATGCCTTGATGGCACGGGCCATTTCCATCTCCCGTAGAATACCGGAGAGGTCGGAGATGCACTGACCGATGAACTCACGCTCAAACTCGATGCCTAGCCCCAGTGAGGCCAGCTCGTCGAGAACGCTGGAATCAAAGTCGAGCATCGGCGACGGCGCCACCTCAGCGTCGAGCGGTTGACCCTGGCCCGAGCGGGGCAAGTCGCGAAGCAGGGTTCCCAGGGCGGGCGGTACTGTCGGCAAGTCCAGGATGCCGGCGACGCCGGCCTGCAAGAGCTCATCCGTCTCCGTGGGGTGCTGCGCATCCGTCAGAGCCACCACGCTGACACGCTGGGCGGCACCGCATGCTCGCCGGCATGCCCGCAAGAACCCAATTACATCCATGTCGGAGAGCCAGTCGGCCACCATGGCGACCTCGATGCCTTCCAGCGGAATCCGCTCCAAAGCCGCCTTGCCCGTCGCCGCCACGCTGACCTGGTGACCGCCGTTCTCCAGCAAACGCACCAGCGCCTGGCGTGCCGCTGCATCGTCATGAACGACGAGCACGCGCAGCGGCTGCACCGCTTCGCGGCGGAGACGGCTGGGGTGGATGAAGGGCAGTACGTTGCTCATTGTGGGGTGGCGAGCGGGGGAACCATCGTCGGGCAATTATACGGGTGCTGACCCAATTCCCCTTCAGGGTAGCGCAATCACGCGGCCGGCCGCATCGTCGCGAGCGCCGACGGGCGCCCTACGTTGGTCTAGGCGCGGTGTCACCGCAGGGGCCGCGATCGCGCAAAGACAATGTTGCAACCATCAATCTCGGTAGCGCGCGTGCGGACCTCGCTCATATACCCATCCTTGACCAGGGCCTGGATCTGACAGCCAGGAATGGTCCAGGTGTGGCGTGCATAGGGGCCGGACGCCAGGGCCTCACGAGACACGGCCTTGCCCCATTGGGCGTCCGCAATGGATGTGCTCATGCCGTTCCAGTGGCGGGTCAGGTCGGTGTTGTCGATTACCCCGCCGGAGCTGGAGCAGCCAGCGGCCAGGCAGGCGGTCGTGATCAGGGACAGGGCAGCGACCAGACGCAAAGCAGGTGCCATGGAATAGAGCCTCGGGTTCAGGAGTGGATTGAACGATAGCGGCTCTGTTCAACCGGCCCAGTCTGTAACCGGGCCCATCTTCGCGTCAGCTGGCCGCCGGCTGCTTCTCGAGCCACGCCAGCCCCTTCGGGGTGGCTGTCCAGCGCTGGGCTTCAAACTGCACCAGCCCCTCCCGGGCCAGCGCGACCAACACCGAGTGGCCAGGTCCGCGGCGTATGCCTTGCTCGCTGGCCGCCTCACGAAGGTAGGCGACATGGGTCACGTTGAAAGTGGGCCTCGCCTTGCGGGCCTCGGTCACGACGTGCTGGATGACTGCGGCCGCCAGTGACCGGTGACAAGGCGGATCCACCGCATCTTGCGGCCAGACCGCGGTCAGCGCGTCGTAGAGTGATTCGGCGGTGACGCGGACGGCCGCCGAACGGGCAGGGCGCGGCTTCATCGTTCCGCGCCACAATCACGCCGCGTTACTGGGGCCACCCCACTTGCGCTGCGAGCATCAGCGAACATGCATACCTCCATTGTTGCCGAGGCGCCCTCCTGCACCCCGTGGACCTAGCGGTTGACCTTACGGTCATGACCATAGCCATCACGCCTGAACGCGGCGTGTGCAGGGGCCCATCTGCGACTGGCTTCGTTCATCTTCATTGACGACGTATGGCACCCTGGCCTGTCGGCAGGCCGAGATCAGTTGGTCCACCCAGGACGCGGCATCGTCTCGGGAGGACGCCGGTGCGGCGATCTGGATCACGTCGAGCATGTCGATCCGCTTGATGCATTCCTCCACCGGAAGGCTGAACGGGAAGTACCCGCAGCGGTCTGCAACCACCGGGTACGAGAAGTCCAACGGTTCGACCATTGCCGCGTGGACAAAGCGTGCGGCGGCAGGGGTGTCGTTGAGCATGGGCACCCGCTCGTCGACGTCGCCCTGGGTTTCCACGTGAACGCCGAGCGCGACATTCTTGAGCGGAAGCAGCAGCGCCCAACCGTCATATGGCTCGTCGGTGGTGGAACGTCCGGTGGTGTCTTTCAGCGCGCTCCTGGCAGCCACGTGGGCAGAGAACGGCTCGCCGAACAACTCCTCGGGAATGTGCAGGTCGCCGGCCGCCGCCCAGCGCGCAAGCAGCGTCGCGCCGTATTCCGTCAGGTACCGCTGCATCTCCCCGGCATGCCGCGTGAGCAGGGTGAATTGATGCTCGCGGTCGAGTTGTGCGGCCAGCATGACCGCAAAGACGCGGTCGCGGACCTCAGTGCTAACCCGCGGATCAAACAGGTCCACGTTCGCCGAGACCTCGAACGTGGCGCGGTAGCCCTTCAGGAGCGGCAGGAGCAGGCGAAACGGATGCACTCCAGCCGCTTCATCCGTGGCCTCGAGGGGGTTCCAGACGTTGGTAGGCGCGCAAGCAAGGTCAGACAAAGGACGCTCCGGTCTCTCAATGGCCGCCGAGTGGCGGCCCGTGTCTCCCACGGTACCGAGAGTGCCGAGCGTCTGGAGGCTCTAACCCCGGTTGTTTCAAACGGAGCTACGCCGACCAACCGAATTCATGGCGAACCATTGCCAGGCAGGCATACGGAGAAGGAAGCCCGCCGGCGAGGAGCGTTTTTGGTGCGCCGCTTGAGGCGCCTAGAGTGAAGGCAGCGATCCGTCCCACCCAAGCCGCCGCGCCTGGGCGGAGGTGGCCAAGTGCGGGTTCAGACGAATTCCGCCGGTTCCGTTGGCCTCCATTCGTGCATTCCTGCGGACATGCGCCCAAAGCGTGCCCGTCCCATCATTGATCAGACGGGCAAATGCTGCGCTCAATTCATGCAGCAGTAGATCGCCGCTGCCGGCCAGGTAGGCATCCAGCACGCCCACCGATCCCACCGCCCCGATCGTGCCCGGCCCGAAGTTGGACAGCGTCAGCCGCGTCCGCGCCTCGGCTCGCGGCGCGATGCGGACGGCACCGGCGCCGCGGTTGACCACGGAGCGCAGGACTGGGAGGCACACTTCGATGGCAGGGGGCGGTGGTTTGCCTTCGTCATGACCGCCCAGGTACAGGACGCCGTTCTCGACGGACAACTGCACCTGCTCGTGCCCCGCCCGCAGGCGGACATCGCAGACGTCGCCCGGGAGGATCGTCACGGACAGGATCCCATCCACGTGGATGGTGTGGAACTCCAGATCGGCGTCCATGTCCGTGTCAGGCTGCGAACGCGGTGCTGGCGACGTGCTCAAGAACGGCACGCTCGAGATGGGCGACGACCATGTCAAGCGGGGCCGAAGCATCAATAATGCGAAAGCGGTCCGGGTCACTCGCGGCGCGCTGCAGAAAGCCCTGTCGAGCCCGTTCAAAGAATTCCAGTTGCTCCTTCTCGATGCGGTCAGCCTCCCCGCCGCGGCTGGCCATTCGTCGTCGGCCGACCTCCACGGGCAGGTCGAGGAACAGGGTGAGCGAAGGCATCACTGTGACCACGGACCGGTCCAGGGTGGAGATCAAGCTGAGGTCGCCACCGCGGGCATAGCCCTGGTACGCATAGGAGGAGTCCACGAAGCGATCACTGACCACGTAGTCACCTCGGTCCAGCGCCGGGCGGATCACCGTCTCCACGTGCTGGGCCCTGGCGGCGAACATCAGCATCAACTCGGCCGCAGGCGTCATGCTTTCGGCCGCAGGTGCCAGCACCAGGTCGCGGATCGCCTCGGCGATCGGCGTGCCGCCAGGCTCACGCGTCTGCAGGACATCATGGCCACAGGCGCGCAGCGCACGCACCACAGCTCCGATGGCAGTGGTCTTGCCTGCCCCCTCCCCACCTTCCAGGGTAATGAAGTGGGGGTGGCGAGGTGCGGGATGCGGCACTGTCATAGGGCGGGTCCGTGTCGGCGTGACACCACCATGCCGCATCGCACCCCCTGAAAAAGTTGCCAACCCACCGAAGGTGGCGCGGGGTCAGCGATTTTCTTGCCGATTGGCGTATGCGTGCGCGTAGGCAGCGCCATCCGTATCCGGGCGGGCGCGCTGGATGCGGGGGTTGGCGACCTGCAGCCACGCTTGTAGCCAGTAGCGGGCCTGGCGCGGGCTGGCAGCCGTGGCCTGCTTCTGCAGGCTCTCGGCAAAACACAGGTAGGTCCTGGTCAGCCAGCGGCCATCAGGCAGGCGTGATGCGGAGGCCACCTCGATCCGTCCGCGCAGGACGAGCTCGAAGGCATCCTTACGCCCGTCTACAGGGCGCCATGAGTAGCCAGCGGGCAATGGATGGCGCGGTCGGCGCATGGTCCTGGAACGAGCATCAGGGCCACTATCCTACCGCGCGGCTCCGACGCGGCGCGTTGACGAGGGTCCTGGACACTGCGTGGCCGGCGGCCCGTTCCCGTTCAACTCCCGAAGGCGGGTGAGCAGGTTGTCTTCCAGGACTTCGATAGGCACCTGCCGGGTGTACGTGCCCAGCATGGACGAGCTCGCCGTGTGGGCGTCGTACTCGCCAGCACCCATCACGCTGCAGGCGATGACCCGGACGGTGCCGTCGTCAGCCACCAGCAGTGCATGCCGTCCCGCTTTGCGGCACAGCGCGTTGTGTGCGTACGCGGCCACAACTTCATAGCCGTGGCGGAGCAGGTTGTACTTAGGCGGACGGCCACGGACAGCGGTCATCAGGCGAGGCCCGTATAGGCTCAGGGACGAATGCCCATGCGCGCGTTGAAAGGGATTACGCGATCCTTGTCCGGCCGCGGCGCCTTTGGCACTTGGTACACGCGCCAGGCGTTGCTGCGCGGCTTCTTTGCCCGATCCAGGGCCTCGCGGTGTTCTTGGGCGGTCGTGGTGTCGAGGAGCGGTTTTGCGGTCATTGCGGTGCTTGCCATTTGGATACGTTACGACATGCCGTGTGCCCCTTCGGTGCGCAACCGGCGGCTTTCTTCTGGGCTTGCAAGCGGGCGCGGGCGTAGCACCCCTCAGGGCGACTCACAATCCGCGATCCTGGTAGTACCGGGCTCGGCTCATCCAGCTGCTGCGCTCCTCGGTGAGCTGGCGAACGGTCTGCTCCAGTCCCTTCCGTCGACGCCAGTCGGCGCGAACGGCGGTGTCTGCCAGCTTTGACTCGAAGGCACGCAGCTCCGACGCCAGTGCGTCGGCCTTGGATTGCGCCCATTCGGCCTTGGTCTTGTAGTACGTCCGGCTTGGCGCTGCGACCGGTGCGGTAGCGGCACGCGGTAAGGTGACGTGGGCGACGGCCATTGCGTGGCTCCGTGTGGACTATCTCCACGGTGCCCGCCGAGCTCAACCCTGAAAGTTATTGCAGCTGTGCGGCGACTGTCGCCAGGCCAGAGCCGAACGCCGTCGCGCCACCATTGGCCGGGTGCCTGATGGCGGCATGCGCTTGGATGTCCACCTTGGACAAGGCGGCTTCGGCTTTGCGCCCGATGGCGACGAAGCGTGCCAACGGGAACGTCTCCCGGAGCAGGCGCAATGCGGGCGCGCCCAAGGCCAGTTCATCGTCCGAGGGTGTCCGGTTCGAGAGGGGCCCCGTGTGGCCAACGGGGTGCAACTGCACGGCGTTCCACAGCACGGTCTGCTCGGCCAGGCCAAGGCGGTACAAGGCCTTCCACACAATGGTGGCGCTCGGCTCACGGAAGGCCCGCTCACGGGTGGTGAGTCGCTGTGGCACCCGAGGTACGCGCGGGATCGCCCCCTCCAGCAGGAGGTGCTCGGATGTGAACGCCAGGCCTGCAAAGCGGCAGCCCTGGTACCCTGGCGCCTCTCCGACGAGGATCAAGCGTGGCTGCACGGACAGGTGCAGGGCCAACCGGTCGAGCTTGGAGGCCGGGGTGTTCTCGGGCGTATCCAGTTCGCAGACATCCGCCCACGGGTTGAATAGGCTCGGTTGCCCGGACGGCAGGGTCTGCACCAAGGCGCGGGCGAGTGCGGTGGACATGCGGGTCAAGCGGCCCGTTGAGCTGCGGACTGAGTCACGGCGGCAGCCTTCCGGCAGACGTCACACGTTACCGAGGCCGGGTGCACCTTGAGTGCGCCGTCGGCACCGCGGCAGAAGATCCGGTCTGCGGTTGGGGCGAACGGTGAGGGGAGGGTAGGCATGGCGTTCTGGTTCATGGGTTGATTGCAGCACGCGCAAGGCGGCCAGCCGGACGCCAACCGGCCCGATCAGCAGGCCGGTAAGGGCCCGCAGGCCGTCAGGCGGCCTTGCTGACCCCGCCGAGACCGTGCGCAGTTACGAGCTCGTTGAGGTACTCGGCCGCGTCCTCCAGCGTCGAGTGACACTTCCCCAAGCCTTGTTCGGCCAGATCCTGGGGCACGATGCTCTGGTACTCACCTTCGTCCAGGCCCATTACGCCAAACACCTGCCCATCCTCGCGGGTGGCCACGATCGCTTCATTGGTGGGGCTGGCACCGAGCTCATAGGCCAGGTGGCGCAACGTCCCGACCGGGTAGACGTTGAGCTTGGGTTGCCCTTGTGCGACTGCTGCACGGGCGTTGTCGATGATCGTGTTGAGCACGGTTTCCATGTATCGATCCATCAAGTGACGTTCTGGGCATTCCAGCACGGCATTGTCACTGGCCAAGATACGCGCCCACAAACGACAACGCCCGCCCCAGGAGGGGGCGGGCGCTGGCGTTGTTGCTCAGGCTGTGACTTCTTCGTGCTCCGCGTCGAACGAGCCATCCTCAGCCCATTCAAACCGGCCGGCCAGTCCGCCGAACTGCCGGCGACATTCGTCGATCAGTTCAGCGTCGGTGGCGTGCTCGTAGCCGGGGGCATGGCCGTGCCGCGCCACGGAATCCGGATAGTCTTCCGAATTGGCGAGGCTGTCCTTCATGTCCTCGACCAGCGCCTCGATGACGACCTTGCGCTGTTCGGGGGTGAACAACGGAGACGCATCGCAGACGGCCACCTGAATCTCGTGGGATTCGATTGTCAGACTGGTGTCGTCTGACAGCATCCCTTGAGAGATTGCCGAGTCGAGGTTGCCTCGGAGGATCTGCGTCAGCGATTCCCCCGCATTCGGCACCCCCATGACCTTCATGTCGATGGAAATGCGGATGGTGTAGGTCGCGACCGGGCGCAGATCACCGGCCCGCACCATCCGAATGGGACCGTAGCCCGGTTGGATGGTGACCATGGTATCGGCAGTGATCAGGCCATCGCCGTTGACCTCCACGATTGCTGCCTGATCCCAACTCACACCTTCTTCGTCTTCGTTCCACAGAACGATCGAGTTCACTGCGAGGCTCGCGAGCCAAGCCAGGTTTGCTTGCTTCATGGTGCTTCTCCTTGAAATGCCGGAGACGCATTGCCCCCGCGAGGGCAATTGCGCCCTTTGGCGGGGTGGTCCGGAACCCGTCCGGTACGGTATTAAGCTGACGGCCCAGCGTTAGTGCCGACGTCGGTGGGATCAGCCTGCAGCTTGCTCGCCTTCGGCCGTCTTGTTCTTACGCGCCCACTCGGCAAGCAACGCGTGGACTTCCGTCGCGGCGCCAAGTGCCTCGACTTCCGATGCGTGTTGATCGGCAAAGTCGCAGTTGGATTCACATTCCTCGATCAAAGAGCCGAGGGCTTGTTCGCAGCAACTGAGCAGCTGGGCTAACTGCTTTCTTTCGTCGGTGAGCTTGCGTTGCTCCCCGCGCAAAAGGTCCAGTTCGGTCTGAACGATGGCCGGGATGTTGTCGACCAGGTCAGTCGGGGCGATTTCGCCGTCAGGAATTTCAGCTGGGTCAGACGCTTCGCAGATCAGGACGCGAGGGGCCGCGGGATGAGCAGCGTTAACGCCAATCAAATGATCGGCCAACAGTTCAACGGCAGCCCTGGCATCATTTGCGTGCAGCAGGGCATACATCGGAACTTGGAAGTGCTTCATAGTGCTTCTCCGTGGGATGCCAGAGACGCACTGACCCCCGAAAGGGCAGATGCGCCCTTTGGCCGGGTGGTCCGGATGCCGTCCGGTGCGGTGTCGGCGAAAGCCGCCGTGCTATGACCCGGAAGGGTCGAATGTCCAAACAGTATCTGTTTTCGACGCCTTGGGTAAGGAGACAACCCGGGCTTTCTGCCCGCAGGTTGCGCTGGTCTGCCCAGCACTTAGGGGGTCAAGCGTCAGCCTTATCGTGGTGGGCCGGTTTCGTTTGGACCTCCGCCAGGGCGTCTCCATCCGCTGCGTTGACAGAACCTCCGGCGCTCGTACTCGCCGCGCGACCCTGGTCAAAAGAGTGCTTGACCGCCTTTGCTCGACGTTCCGCCTTGCCCCACAGAAGCCCAGCAATTTTGGCGGCAGAGTGCACAGACGACTCACGGGGTGGCTCAAAACCGCCCAATGCCAGCCGTTCTCGCTTGTTCTGCTCTGATAGAGCATCCCGAGCGGTTAGGTATTCACCGAGGGCCATGGTGGCAGTAATGCCGATCAGAACAATGAACGTAAGGGTGATGGCCATCAGTACATCGCTTGCGGTGGTGTTGATCTCGATCACACGCTGCTTCTTGCTATATCCAGCGTTCCAGCAGCTGGAACTCTCGTTCCAGGCGAACTGATTCAAATCCTCGACACCGTCACGACATATCTTGATCAGCTTGGCCTTGCACAGGCTCCGGGTGACGGACCCTTGTGGGCCAAGCGCGACGCCATTTCGCGCACAGCTGGCTATCGCCTCAGCAGATGGAGAGTAGAAGTCGCCAAGAGACGCCACCCTCTTGTCGAAGTGCCATTCAACCGCAACGAGGGCGGCAATCCAGGCAACAAGCAGGCCCAGCGTCAGCACTGGATAGCTAACTATCTTCTTCTTCATTTTCCCCCTCCAATTGCGCCAGCTGGTGGCACCCACCGATTGATACGTGAGCACACCAATTTATGCGTCGCACATCGAGACGCAGCCAAGACATTAAGTCGCACATCCTGCCGCCCCAATCGTGTTCCGGTTTACGTTAGCGTGTTTGGTAGGTGGGTCGGAAGATGTCCAACCAGCAGACGCTTTCGTTCGTCGTCACAATGCAGATAGATCCTCAAACAGCGATTGGGGTCACGTGAGCTACTCCCTTGAAGGTGCAGGTCCAGCGGAAAACTGCGCTTATCTACGGTTACCCTGTAGGCGTCAGCGAACCGGTGATTGTCTGCCGCTGTGCCCACCGGTGCCATAGATAAGCGGCTGGTCTCCAGGAACGCTTCCCAGTCACGACGCCCCTTATCTCGATCGCCCCATCGCATCTCCCAATAATGGCTGGCCAGCGCTTTTAGGGAGGCGTAGACCAGTGGCTTATCCTGGAACGACTCGCAGTCACGAGCGTGACGTACTGCCTTGGCGCCCAACACCAATCGCGGGCGGAGCGGCTTGGCCCAGGCCTCTAGGGAGGCGAAGGTATCTGGCAATGGCTCGGCGTCATCGACGAGGACCTGTTCCGGTGCTGTACCCAGCGCGAGCTTGAGGGCGTGCACCTGCTGGCGTTCGGCCTGCAGTTGTCGCTTGAGAGACTGAATCTGCTCGTTGGCAGCGTCCAGGTCGGACATCGCCAGGTCGAGCAAGGCGTCGGTATCGTCGACGCTGGCCTCCAGAGGCTCCTCCATCTGGAACTCGGATTGTTCGGAGTGCCGACCCTGTAGATCGAGCTTGCCCTGCCGCCGGGCATGCTCGATCTGCGCCTTGCGTACATGGGCTCGGACATCGGAAAAGGTCGGCAATCGCGACGTCCCTCGACCGGCCGCGGCGCGCACGCAAAGTTCTTGTTGCGCTGCGTCCGCGAGGGGCATTGTGACAGGCTCGGATACATCGATGCGATAGACATGCGCATGGCCTGCTTCCAGTGCGCCGAACCGCTTCCGGTAAGCCGCTTCGTGCGAGGTGGCGACATGCACATGCAGTGCAATGCCACGCAGCCGAAAGGCCAGCTCCACTGGCTCGCCACAGGTCACGATCACCCCTGCATCCCGCGTGGGCGCTTCCAGTAGCCGCCGAAGATTGAAGAAGTCCATGGGCGTTTGCACTGCCCAGCAGGTATCGGCCACCTGGCCCAACAGCCTTAGGGCGCCGGTGCTCAGCCATGACTTGGCGAGATTCGGTATCGAAAACGCAGGCAGGTCCAGCTCCTTGACCCCGTCGAGCGCAGAGAGTCGGATCGCGCACATGACAACTTCGTCATTTCCGGACGGCTCTACGATCGTCCCTTCCACGCGCCAGCGACGGGAGGTTCCGTGCCGCCCCGCGTCCGCGTCAGGGTGCTCCAGGCGGAAGGCCATCACGCCGGGGACGCGCTCGGTTTCAACGCGCTTTCCGCGGAACTCGAACTCGTGGGCGCCCGATGTCCAGCCCTCGGTCAGGCTTACGCCGATCTTCTCTTCGATCCAACGCAGGGCAAGATCGGTGATGGCGCCGGCGTGAGAACGGTCCACGCTCCACTCGGCTTCAAGGAGTCTGTGCACTTTGCCGGACGGCGCTGGCTTGGCCCGATGCGAAATGCTCCGGTTTGGATGTAGGTGACCTGTGCTGTTCCCGCGTGCCGGCGGCTTTGGTTGTGCCAATGGTGCCGCCTGGGGTGGTGCGGCACCGGTGTCCGTGGGCGCGGTCGCACGAAACAGTGATCTCAGGAAACGCATCGTTTCCCAGGCGTCACCGGACGGGGTCACCGATGCGTTGGCCAACGTCGCACGGGCTTCATGGAATCGCTCAGTCATCACCTTGCGCTGGCCAGCCGAGAGCGCCTTCAGCGCCAACTTGAGATCCTTTTGGGATCGCTTCAGTTGCCCCGGAGTCTCGGCCAATTGCAGAAGGGCCAAGCAATAGACGGCCCACGGTAGCGCATCCTCCCCGGCGGAATCTCGCAATGCCTTGACTAGCAGTGGGGCCGCGATCTCCTCATTACTGAGGCTCAGGAGGAGCTGAACCCATTCGCGACCCTCGATCCGGCCAAGGCCAGGCGGTCGCGTCACAAGAACGGGTAGGCAGTCGTGGGTCAATCGATTGACTCGATCGCCGAGCTTCCAGACAGCCGTCACTTCGGAAAGAGGGGAGAGAAAGAGCCGCTCTTCGTCATTGAACGCCACGATCTCACCTGGTTCGGGCCGTTCGATCGGCGTCGCCAGGCCGTGCAGGCTGTTGTCCAGTGCGTCCAAGGGCGCCATTGCCGCAGCGAGATCCCAAGGGATCTGCCCCGATTGGCACTGTTCACGCAAGCTGGCCAACCGTTGCAGGAGGTCATCCCGGCTGGGCGCGTGGAGCATTGGTTCCAGCCACGGAACATGGTCACGAAAGCGCTGCTGTTGACCCGGGGCCATGCCTTCCCATTGGCCGGCCGCCAATGGCCGGGCAGCGAGATGGTCGTCATCGAACTGCCGCCGCACGCGATCGCCGCCGGGGGCGCGCATCTTGTCATAGGTCGCCATGATCATGGCGTTCGCAATGAAGAACAGCAGGGGTGAGCAAACTCTGAGGTCGGCTGAGCCGGCCATGATCGCATGCAGTTCGATAAGGGCGAACTGGTCCGAAGGCGCTCGGGATAGCCGCTCCAACAGACGTCGAATGACGCCATGCGCGCCGATGTTCGTTGGATTGTGCGGTCGGGTGATGTCCGCCAGAAATGTGCTGGTGATGCGCTCTCCGTCAGTGCTGATCATGACAGCCGTGCGCTCGTAAGTGCGAGTGAAGTGTCCCGATCCGCCTGACGATGTCACCTGGTCGCCTATCTGGTACATCAATGCCTGTCCTCACGTGGTTCGCGGTTACAAGGGGAGGCAGCCTCACGCCGCCTGGAGTTGAGCCGATACTGCCACGGCGCCCACCAGCGCCCGGCAGCATTTAGCATCGAACGCCGCACGGTGTGCCTTACCGGGTATCCCCGCCGGGGTGACCCCGAAGTGCTCCATCGAACGCTTGAGGGAGATGTGGTCAAGTCCTGGAAACTCTGGGCGTACGAGCTCCATTGAACAGACATAGCGCGCCGGGCGGGGCGGCTCCAGTCCGGCGGCCTTGGCCGTCTGCTCAAGCAACGCGGCATCGAACGAGACGCGGTGACCGACAACCGTGCGACCTGCAATCAGTGCCGCGACGCGCGGGGCAATCTCCGGCCACGTGG
>CBFGOS010000009.1:0-20603 GCA_965650425.1 uncultured Lysobacter sp.
TCGGCACCACCGACCTGCGCGGCAAGAAGTACGTGCTGACCTGGACCTACCACCCGAAGCCCCTCAACACTGCCGTCGCGAACTCCGCGCTGACCATTGCCACGCGCCTGGGCATGGACGTGACCCTGCTGTGCCCGACGCCGGACTACATCCTCGATGAGCGCTACATGGGCTGGGCCGAGCAGAACGTGGCCGAAAGCGGCGGCTCGCTGACGGTCAGCCACGACATCCAGAGCGCCTACGCCGGTGCCGACGTGGTGTACGCCAAGAGTTGGGGCGCGCTGCCGTTCTTCGGCAACTGGGCACCCGAGAAGCCGATCCGCGACCAGTACCAGCACTTCATCGTGGACGAGGCCAAGATGGCGCTGACCAACAACGGTGTCTTCAGCCACTGCCTGCCGCTGCGCCGCAACGTCAAGGCCACCGACGCGGTGATGGATTCGCCGCAGTGCATCGCCATCGACGAGGCCGAGAACCGTCTGCACGTGCAGAAGGCGGTGATGGCTGCATTGATCGGGCAGTGACCCCCGGCCGTGCCTGATTGCAGCCTGTCCCCGGAGCGCCGTTGACGGCGCCTGAAGGCACGGGCGACCACCCTTTACTTCTTGGCCCCGCGCGGGGCACCCCCAACCGAGAACCTTCCCCATGAGCAAAGACATCGTCCTCGCCTTTTCCGGCGGACTCGACACCAGCTTCTGCGTGCCCTACCTGCAGGAGCGCGGCTGGAACGTGCACACCGTGTTCGCCGACACCGGCGGTGTGGATGCCGACGAGCGCGACTACATCGAAGCGCGCGCCGCAGAGCTGGGCGCCACCTCGCACGTGACCGTGGACGGCGGCCCCGCCATCTGGAATGGATTCGTCAAGCCGTTCGTGTGGGCGGGGGAGGGCTACCAGGGCCAGTACCCGCTGCTGGTGTCCGACCGCTACCTGATCGTGGACGCCGCGCTGCAGCGCTGCGCGGAACTGGGCACCAAGGCCATCGCGCATGGCTGCACCGGCATGGGCAACGACCAGGTGCGCTTCGATCTGGCGGTGAAGGCGTCGGGCGACTACGAGATCGTGGCGCCGATCCGCGAGATCCAGAAGGAGCACACCCAGACTCGCGCCTACGAGCAGAAGTACCTGGAGGAGCGCGGTTTTGGCGTGCGCGCCAAGCAGCAGGCCTACACCATCAACGAGAACCTGCTGGGCCTGACGATGTCCGGTGGCGAGATCGACAAGTGGCAGGCCCCGGGCGAGGGCGCGGTGGGTTGGTGCAAGCCGCGCGCGGAGTGGCCGACGGCGCCGCTGCGCGTGCGCCTGAGCTTCGTCAACGGCGAGGCCGTGGCGCTGGACGGCGAGAAGATGGACGGTCACCAGATCCTGGCGAGGCTCAATGGTCTGTTCGCCCAGTACGGTGTGGGCCGTGGCCTGTATACCGGTGACACCACGATTGGCCTGAAGGGCCGGATCATCTTCGAGGCCCCGGGCCTCGCAGCGCTGCTGACCGCGCACCGCGCGCTGGAGGAGGCGGTGCTGACCAAGCAGCAGAACCGCTTCAAGCCAGAGGTGGCGCGCAAGTGGGTGGAGCTGGTGTACGAGGGCTTCTACCACGATCCGCTGAAGACCGACCTGGAGGCTTTCCTGGCGTCCAGCCAGTCGACGGTTAACGGTGACGTCGTGCTGGAAACCCACGGCGGCAGCGTGGGCGCCGTGGCCGTGGAATCGGCGCACATCCTCAATGCCAAGGGCGCGACCTACGCGCAATCGGCGGACTGGGGCGTGGCCGAGGCCGAAGGCTTCATCAAGCTGTTCGGCATGAGCAGCACGCTGTGGGCCGAGGTCAACCGCAAGTAACCAGCGCGACGTGACGGCGCGGAACTCATCCGTGCCGTCACGACCGTTCACAACACCGGCGCGGGGCCGCGCCGAACAGGACAGATCACACGACCATGCTGGACAAGGTCCTGCAACACCTCCAGGCGCTGGTGTCGTTCGACACCCGCAACCCGCCGCGCCTGATCGGCACGGGCGGCATGTTTGACTATATTCGCGCGCAGCTGCCGGATTTCCACGTCGAAGTCACCGACCATGGCGAGGGTGCGGTGTCGCTCCTGGCCGTGCGCGGCAATCCGCGGCGCGTGTTCAACGTACACATGGATACCGTGCCCGATTCGCCGGCGTGGACCGCCGATCCCCACATGCTGCGCGTCACGCATGACCGTGCCATCGGCTTGGGCGCGTGCGATATCAAGGGCGCGGCGGCGGGGTTGTTGGCCGCGGCTGCGGTGACCGAGGGCGACGCCGCATTCCTGTTCAGCACTGACGAGGAGGCCAATGACGCGCGGTGCATCGCTGCGTTCCTTGCGCGCGAGCATGGCTTCAACGAAGCCATCATCGCCGAGCCGACGCAGTGCGAGGCGGTGCTGGCGCATCGCGGTATCAGTTCGGTTCTGATGCGCTTTCGGGGCGCGGCCGGCCATGCATCTGGCGCCAACGCCATGCAGGCCAGTGCCTTGCACCAGGCGATGCGTTGGGGCAACCGGGCGCTTGACTTCGTGGAGTCGCAATCGCCCCAGCGCTTTGGCGGATTGACCGGCCTGCGCTTCAACATCGGCAAGGTCGAGGGTGGCATCAAGGCCAACATGATCGCCCCCAGCGCCGAAGTGCGCTTTGGCTTCCGCCCGCTGCCTTCGATGTCCATTGATGGCCTGCACGAGCGGTTCGGCACCTTGGTCGAGGCCGGTGCCGTAGAACGTTACGAGGAGACGTTTCGCGGACCGTCGCTACCTGCCGGCGACGTGGCCGGTGCCGAGGAGCGCCGTCTCGCCGCGCGCGACCTGGCTGATGCGTTGGGCCTGCCCATCGGCAACGCGGTCGATTTCTGGACCGAAGCCTCGCTGTTCTCGGCCGCGGGCCTGACCGCGATCGTCTACGGCCCGGGCGACATCGCCCAGGCCCACACCGCCGACGAGTGGGTCTCGCTGGACCAGCTCCGTCGCTACACCGAATCCGTCACCCGGATCCTCGCCGGGCACATCGCACAATGAACGACGCACACGACATCCAGACCCGCCAGACCATCGTCCGCCTGCTGTCCAGCATGGCCGGCGCGAAGGAGATCTCGCAGTACCTCAAGCGCTTTTCCCAGTTGGACGCCAAGAAGTTCGCGGTGGTCAAGGTGGGGGGCGCGGTGTTGCGCGACGATATCGATGCGCTGACTTCGTCGCTGGCATTCCTGCAGGACGTGGGCCTGACGCCCATCGTGATCCACGGGGCTGGTCCGCAGCTGGATCAGGAACTGTCTGCCGCCGGCATCGAAAAGCAGACGGTGAATGGCCTGCGCGTGACGTCGCCCGAGGCATTGGCCATCGTCCGTCGTGTGTTCCATGCGCAGAACCTGCGCCTGGTGGAGGCGCTGCAGGCGTTTGACGCGCGAGCCACGTCCATCGTGTCTGGCGTATTTGAAGCCGAGTACATGGATCGCGACACCTATGGCCTGGTGGGCGAAGTGAAGCGCGTGCACCTGGCGTCGATCGAGGCGGCGTTGAATGCCGGTTCGATCCCGGTCATCGCCAGCCTGGGCGAAACCGCTGGCGGGCAGATCCTCAACGTCAACGCGGACTTCGCCGCCAACGAACTGGTGCAGGTGCTGCAGCCGTACAAGATCGTCTTCCTGACCGGAACTGGCGGCCTGCTGGATGACAACGGCAAGGTGATCGACTCGATCAACCTGTCGACGGAGTATGACGACCTGATGGCGCAGCCGTGGATCAATGGCGGCATGCGGGTGAAGATCGAGCAGATCAAGGACCTGCTGGACAAGCTGCCGCTGACATCGTCGGTGTCGATCACCCGCCCGGATGAGCTGGCCAAGGAGCTGTTCACCCACAAGGGATCCGGCACCCTGGTGCGCCGCGGCGAACGCGTGCTTAGCGTAGACGGTTGGGATCAGCTTGACCTGGACCGCCTGCGTAACCTGATCGAGTCGGCCTTCGGCCGCAAGCTGCTGCCCGATTACTTTGACCGCACGCGCCTGCACCGGGCCTATGTCAGCGAGAACTACCGCACGGCGGTGATTCTGACCAACGAGGGCGGTTACACCTACCTGGACAAGTTCGCGGTGCTGGATGAAGCGCAGGGCGAAGGCCTGGGGCGTGCCGTGTGGCAAGTGATGCGCGACGAGAACCCACGGCTGTTCTGGCGCTCACGGCAGGGCAATCCGGTCAACGCCTTCTACCACACCGAGTCCGACGGCAGCATCAAGCAGGGGCCGTGGCGGGTGTTCTGGTATGGCATGGAAAAGTTCGACGACATCCGCTGGTGCGTGGAGCATTGCGATACGCGCCCGGCCACATTGAAGGGGTAGCACATGGACGTGAGCGCCGATTGGAGTACGGTTCCGACGCTGCGTGGCGAACACGTGTCGTTGGAGCCGTTGAGCATGCAGCACGCCGAGTCCCTGCGTGCTGCGTTGGGCGACGGTGAGTTGTCGCGCTGTTGGTATACCAATGTGCCGGAGCCGGCTGGCGTGGAGAGTTACATCCAGGCCGCGCTGGACGTACAAGCGGCTGGGCGGGTCTTGCCGTTCGCGGTCCGCTCCGCCTCGGGCGAGATGGTAGGCACCACGCGGTTCTATGCGCTCGATCCCACGGTGCCCAATCTCAACATCGGCTACACCTGGTATGCGAAGCATGCGCAGCGCACCGGGCTGAACACCGAGGCCAAGCGGTTGTTGCTGGGCCATGCCTTCGAGACCTTGGGCTGCATCGCGGTCTCGTTCGAGACCAGCTGGTTCAACCATGCCTCGCGCACGGCGATCGCCCGTTTGGGTGCCAAGCAGGACGGCGTGCTACGCAACAACAAGCGCCACAGCGACGGCAGCCCGCGTGACACCGTGGTTTTTTCCATCATCGAATCAGAGTGGCCGGCCGTGAAACGACACCTTCAGGCCAAGCTGGAAGGACACCGCAATGGGTGACATGAAATCTGGAATCCGGCTCGGCATCGTCGGGGCCCGCGGGTACGTGGGAGCGGAGTTGATCACTCTGGTCGCCCGTCATCCACGCTTTGAATTGGCGTTCGTCTCGTCGCGTGAACTTGCAGGGCAGAGGGTGGCGGACCACAACGCCGCCTATCAGGGCGAACTGCGCTACAGCGCACCGTCCAATGCCGAATTGCCGGGACTGGGCGCGGACGCGGTTGTGCTCGCCCTGCCCAATGGCAAGGCTGCCGACTGCGTGGCCGCTTTCGATGGCGCGGGAGTGGATCCCATCATCATCGACTTGTCGGCGGATTACCGCTTTGACGATGGCTGGTACTACGGGCTGCCGGAACTGACCCGCGGTCGCTACCGTGGCGAGCGGCGCATCAGCAATCCGGGCTGCTACGCCACGGCAATGCAGCTGGCCATCGCTCCGATGCTCGACGTGCTGGAAGGGCCGGCGCAGTGCTTCGGGGTGTCTGGGTACTCCGGTGCGGGCACCACGCCGTCGGACAAGAACGATCCCGACAAGCTGCGCGACAACCTGATGCCGTACGCATTGGTCAACCACGTGCACGAGCGCGAGGTGACCCGCCAGCTTGGACATCCCGTGGAGTTCATGCCGCACGTGGCGCCACACTTCCGTGGCATCACGCTGACCGCCAACCTGCACCTGGCCAAGCCGATGTCGCGTGACGAAGTGGCGGCACGCTACCACGACCGCTATGCGCGCGAGCCCTTGGTGCGTATTCACGACGAGGCGCCGTGGGTCAGTCGCATCGCGGGCGCCCACCACGTGGATATCGGCGGCTTCGCTCTCTCGGACGACGGTATGCGCCTGGTAGTGGTGGCCACCGAGGACAACTTGCTCAAGGGCGCCGCGACGCAGGCCCTGCAGAACCTGAACCTGGCCTTCGGGCTGGATGAGATGACCGGTATTTCCACCGGCAACGATTGATTCGAAGGAAGATCCTCCCATGACCCAGTTGCTCTGGCAGAAACCCGGCGTGAAGGTGGATGAGCGCATCCAGCGCTTCCTGGCGGGCGAGGACGTGATCCTCGACCGCGAGTTCTTCCTGTTCGACATCGAGGCCAGCCGCGCCCACGCCGAGGGACTGCAGCACATCGGCATCCTCAACGACGGTGAGCTGGAAGACATCCGTCGGGAGCTGGCGGTACTGGCGGAGGATTTCCATTCCGGCCACTTCATCCTCGACGAACAGTTCGAAGACGGTCACTCGGCCATCGAGGCGCGCCTGATTGAACGCCTCGGTGACACGGGACGCCGCATCCATACCGGACGCAGCCGCAACGACCAGGTGCTGGTCGCCACGCGCTTGTGGTTGAAAGACCGTCTTGCGCGGGTAGCGGCGCTCTGTCGGGAAAGCGCCGAGGTGGCGTTGGCGCGTGCGGTGGCCGAGGCCGCGTTGCCCATTCCGGGCTACACCCACCTGCAGCGCGCGATGGTGTCGTCCGCGGGCATGTGGTGGGCGGCGTGGGCCGAGGGCTTCATCGATGACGCGGTTCGCGCGCGCGACACGCTGGCCTGGGTGGACGCCAACCCGCTTGGCAGCGCCGCAGGCTACGGCGTCAACCTGCCGTTGGCGCGTGACCACACCACGCAGGCTCTGGGCTTTGGCCGCATGCAGGTCGCGGCGACCTACGCCCAGTTGTCGCGCGGCAAGTTCGAGATGGGGGCCATCGATGCGCTGGGCGCTGCGTTGCTCGACGTGCGTCGCCTGGCGTGGGATTTAAGTCTGTTCACCAGCGCGGAGTTCGGTTTCGTGGCATTGCCGGCCGAGTACACCACCGGCAGCTCGATCATGCCCAACAAGCGCAACCCCGACGTGGTCGAGTTGATGCGTGCCAGTTACTCGGCGGTGGCTGCGGCCCGCACCGAGATCGAGCAACTGCTGTCGTTGCCTTCGGGTTATCACCGCGACCTGCAATTCTCCAAGGGGGCCATCTTCCACGCGTTTGGGCGCGGACTGGGCGCGCTGGAGCTGTTGCCCGACCTGCTGCGCAACCTGGAGTGGAAGCCCGAGCGCATGCGCGCCGCCCTTGATCCTTCGATGTACGCCACGGACCTGGCGGTGGACCTCGCGCGGCAGGGCATGCCGTTCCGCGATGCGTACAAGCAGGCCGCCGACCCGGCGCGCTGGGCCGAAGGCGATCCCGAAGCCAGCCTCGCCGCCCGCGTTTCGCCCGGTGCCGCCGGTGACCTTCGGCTGGACGTGCTGCAGCAACGATTGGACGCCCTGCGATGAGCATCGCGGCAGGGGAGTTCGTTGCCCAACCCCTGCCGTCCTGGCGCCGTGCCGTGCTCAAGGTGGGCAGCAGCCTGCTGGCTGGGTTTCCGGACCAGGCAGTCGGTAGTGGACTGGATACGCGCCATGCCGCGGGGCTGGCGCGGTTCATCGATGAGTCCCGTGCGCAGGGCCGGGAAGTGGTGCTGGTGTCGTCCGGTGCCGTGGCAGCGGGGCGAGGACGCATTGCCACGGGCGGCGACGGGCTTGTCCTGCGCCAGGCATTGGCGGCACTCGGGCAGGCTTCGCTGATTGCATTCTGGCAAGCGCTTTCACCGGTGCCCGTCGCGCAGGTGCTGCTTACGCATGACGACCTGCGCAACCGTCGTCGCTATCTCAACGCGCGCGAATCCATGCAGGAATTGTTGCGGTTGGGCGCGCTGCCGGTCATCAACGAGAACGATACCGTTGCCGTCGACGAACTCAAGCTTGGCGACAACGACAACCTCGCGGCGGCGGTGGCATCGCTGGTCGACGCTGACCTGTTGCTGATCGCGACGGATATCGGTGGGCTATACAGTGCACATCCGCAGCGTGACCCCAACGCGCATCCCATCGCCTTTGTCGAGAGCGTGACGCCTGCGTTGTTCGAGGCTGCCAGCGGAGGGGCGGGGCGACTGGGTACCGGCGGCATGCACACCAAGTTGGAGGCCGCCGCCAAAGCTGCCACGGCCGGCATCGCCACTGCGCTGTTCTGTGGGCGTGATGACGCGGTCGTGCAGGCACTGTCCCACGGCACTCTGCATGGCACGCTGATTGCCGCCCAGGGCGACCGTCTCCGTGCGCGCAAGCAGTGGCTGCGCCATGCGCCCGCGTCAGGCGTTCTGACCGTGGATGAAGGCGCGGAGGCCGCGTTGCAGCGACGCGGTGCGTCTTTGCTCCCCGGTGGCGTGGTTGCCGGTGACGGCGAGTTTCGACGGGGCGATGTTGTGGGGTTGCGTGCGGCGACGTCGGGGCACGCCCTCGCGCGCGGACAGGCGCAGTACAACTCGACAGAAATGCGGCGGATCGCGCGCCACCACAGCAGCGAAATCGAGTCGCTCCTGGGATTTCGCTATGGTGAATCGGTGATCCACCGCGACGATCTGGTGGTGTTGATAGCGGGGAGCAAGGCATGAGTGGGTACGTCAGGCATTTGGCCGAAAAGGCCCGAGCGGCTGCCGCCGTCATGGCCACCACGGACGCAACCACGCGTCGGCGGCTGATCGAGGGCATGGCCGCGCAGCTCGAGTCCAATCGTGATGCTGTCTTGGGCGCCAATGCGGAAGACCTCGCGCGAGGCCGCGAAGCCGGGCTGTCCAACGCAATGCTCGATCGCTTGATGCTGGATCCGCCGCGCGTGCAGGCGCTCGCTGATGCACTGCGCGACGTGGCCGCGCAGCCCGATCCATTGGGACAGGTCACGCGGCGGGAGGTGCGCCCCAATGGCGTGGTTGTCGAGCGCCAGCGCGTGCCGTTGGGGCTGATCGCGATGATCTACGAGGCGCGCCCGAACGTGACCGCAGATGCCGCCGCGCTGTGCGTGAAGGCAGGCAATGCGGTCCTGTTGAGAGGGGGGTCGGAAGCGCGTGCCAGCAACGCCGCCATTGCGGCCTGCCTGCATGCAGCCCTTCGCGCCGAAGGTCTGCCGGAAGCGGCCGTATCGCTTGTGTCGGACACGGCGCGCGAACACGTGCTGGAACTGCTGCAACTCACCGACCTGGTCGACCTGGCCATCCCTCGTGGCGGTGAGGGCCTGATCCGCTTCGTGGCCGAACATGCGCGCGTGCCGGTGATCAAGCACTACAAGGGGGTGTGCCACCTGTATGTGGACCGCGCGGCCGATCTGGACAAGGCGCGGGACCTGTTGATGGATGGCAAGGCGTCCAGGCCCGGCGTATGCAACGCGCTGGAGACGCTACTGGTCCACCGGGACATAGCCGAGGCGTTCCTGCCACCCGCGGTGGCGGCGTTGAAGGCACGCGGCGTGGAGGTGCGCGGTTGCCAGCGAACGCAGGCCATCGTGCAAGGCGTACGTCCCGCATCGGATGAAGACTATGCCGCCGAATTCCTCGACTTGATCATCGCGGTGCGGGTGGTGGATTGTCTGGAAGACGCGCTTGCCCACATCGCGCGGTATGGCTCGGACCACACCGAGGTCATCGCGACCGAGGATCCCCTTGCCGCGGAAGCGTTCGTCCGCGGCACGCGCAGTTCCGCGGTAATGGTGAACGCCTCTTCGCGGTTCAATGATGGAGGGCAATTGGGTCTGGGCGCGGAGATTGGCATCTCCACGACCCGGCTGCATGCCTACGGCCCGATGGGCGTGGAATCCCTGACCATCGAGCGATTCGTGGTCAGGGGAGACGGGCAGGTCCGGCATCCAGAGTCGAAGGCGGACTAGCGCATCACGGTTGATCGTCTGGTGCGCTGGAAAGCCGGGCCCGTGTTCGCCATTCGGTCGCCCAGTCGCCAATTCCCATCCGGGCGACAGGGCGATGCCCCCAGTGTTCCGCAAAACAAAAAACCGGCCAAAGCCGGTTCTTGTTAACTGCTTGATTCTATTGGTCGGGGAGACAGGATTCGAACCTGCGACCTCTACGTCCCGAACGTAGCGCTCTACCAGACTGAGCTACACCCCGACTGAGCCGTGCATTCTAGAGATTCATCCGCGTCTGGGCAATAGGTGGCGCAAAAAATTTCACGGGCCTGCGGTCGGCCATGCGGCGCGCCGGAGGGCACCAGGCCCGCGTGGCCCGTTAAACTGTGGGGCCGTCTTTTCGCTATTGCTGGTGACCCGCTTGATCAAGCCGCGCACCCCTCCTGGGGTCATGGAGCTGCTGCCCCCTGACCAGATCGCCTTCCAGCGCATGCTGGACACGATCCGCCGCAACTTCGAGCGGTTCGGTTTCCTGCCGGTGGAGACGCCGGTGATGGAGCTCTCGGAGGTGCTGCTCACCAAGTCCGGCGGCGAGACCGAGCGCCAGGTGTATTTCGTGCAGTCCACGGGCGCGTTGGAGAAGGCCGGCGACGGTATGCCCGAGCTCGCGCTTCGCTTCGACCTGACCGTGCCGCTGGCCCGTTACGTCGCCGAGCACGAACACGACCTCGCGTTCCCGTTCCGCCGCTACCAGATGCAGCGCGTTTACCGCGGCGAGCGTGCCCAGCGTGGCCGCTTCCGCGAGTTCTACCAGTGCGACATCGACGTGATCGGCAAGGATGCGCTCAGCGTTCGCTTTGACGCCGAGCTCCCTGCCGTCATCCACGCGGTGTTCTCGGAGCTGGCCATCGGCAAGTTCACCATCCAACTCAACAACCGCAAGTTGATGCGTGGCTTCTTCGAGGCACAGGGCGTTGCCGACCCGGCGCTGCAGGCGCTGGTGCTGCGCGAAGTGGACAAGCTCGACAAGCGTGGCGAGGACTACGTGCGCGAGACGCTGACCGGCGAAGGCTTCAACCTGCCGGCCGAGGGCGTGGATCGCATCATGCAGTTCGTCAAGGTGCGCTCGACCTCGCACGCCGATGCGCTGGCCCAACTCGCTGCGCTGGGCGAGGGCAACGAGTCGTTGCGCGAAGGCGTGGCCGAACTGCGTGAAGTGCTGGAGCTGGTGCACGCGATGGGCGTGCCGGAGGCCAATTACGCGCTGAACTTCTCCATCGCGCGCGGCCTGGATTACTACACCGGCACCGTGTACGAGACCGCGCTGGACGAGTACCCGCAGATTGGCTCGATCTGTTCGGGCGGGCGCTACGAGAATCTGGCCAGCCACTACACGAAGTCAAAGCTGCCCGGCGTGGGCATTTCCATCGGCCTGACCCGCCTGTTCTGGCAGCTGCGGGAGGCCGGCATCATCGACGCTGCCTCCAGCACCGTGCAGGTGCTGGTCACGCAGATGGAGGCGGCGCACCTGCCGCACTGCCTGGCCATCGCCAGCGAACTGCGCCACGGCGGTCTCAACACGGAAGTGGTAATGGAACCGTCCAAGCTGGGCAAGCAGTTCAAGTACGCCGACCGGGCCGGCATCCGCTTTGTGGTGGTGTTGGGCGAGGACGAGATTTCAAAGGGGACGGTGACGGTCAAGGACCTTCGCCGTGAGGATCAATTCGAAGTGGCCCGTGGCGAGCTGGCGCGCACCCTGCGCGTGGAGCTGGCCCAAGCCGAGGCTTTGCAGAACAAAGGACTGCTTTCGTACGTCTTGACGGGCGCTCGCTGACGCGCGCCCAGTGGGTGGCTGTTGCCCACGGTGCCCGGGTCGAGCTCGACCCGGCGCAATTGCCCGCGGTGGCGCGTGCCGCCGACTTCCTGGCCGAGCAGGTGCGCCGCGAGGAGCCGATCTATGGCGTCTCCACCGGCTTTGGCAGTAACGCTGACCGCCTGCTGGGCGCGCATCACCTGCGCGACGAGTTGCCTGGTGCGCAACGCTCGCAGGAGACCCTGCACGAAGAGCTGCAACGCAACCTGATCGTGACCCATGCGGTGTGCGTGGGCGAACCGTTCGCCGCGGATGTAGTGCGCGCGATGCTCTGCATCCGCATCAACACGCTGATGCGGGGCCATTCCGGCATCCGCGTGCAGACGCTGGAAGCCCTGGCGGCGATGCTCAATGCCGGCAGCGTGCCGGTGGTGCCGCAACTGGGCTCGGTGGGCGCCAGTGGCGACCTGGCGCCGCTTTCGCACCTGGCCATCGTGTTGCTGGGCGGCGGCGAGGCCTTTTACCAGGGCGAGCGCATGGCGGGGGGCGAGGCGCTCAAGCGCGCCGGGCTGTCGCCGGTGACGCTCTCCTACAAGGAAGGCCTGGCCCTGAACAACGGCACCGCGCAGATGCTCGCGACCGGCGTGCTGGCGCTGGACCGCCTGGAAAAGCTGGCCGATACCGCCGATCTCGCTGCGGCCATGACGATCGATGCCTTTGCCGGCCGTTTGGGTGCGTTTGCGGAGGAGGTACACGCGCTGCGCCCGCATCCGGGCCAGGTGCAGGTGGCCGCCAACCTGCGCAACCTGCTCGAAGGCTCGACGCTTTCGGACATTCCGTACCACCTGGTGCCGAAGTTCCGGCCGTGGCAGCCGACCGGCTGGGACACGCCGGAGTCGCAGGCGCTGCGCTTCGACATCGGCTGGGACTGGGTGCCATTCTCCCAGCGCCACGGCCGCGAGAAGTTCTACACGCGTTTCCGCCCGTTCCGCGGCGGCAAGAAGCACCAGCCGCAGGACGCCTATTCCCTGCGCTGCATTCCGCAGGTGCATGGCGCGGTGCGCGATGCCATCGCCCAGGCCGCGCGCGTGCTGGACATCGAGCTCAACGCACTGACCGACAACCCCATCGTGTTCCCCGACGCGCAGAAGCAGCACGTGGAGGAGCAGGTGATTTCCGCCGGCCACTTCCATGGCATGCCGCTGGCGCTGGCGATGAGCTACGTGAAGGCCGCGATCCCGGTGCTCGCCAGCATCTCCGAGCGTCGCCTCAACAAGCTGGTCGATCCGGCCACCAACGACGGCCTGCCGGGCTTCCTGATCGGCAACGAGGACTCCACCGAGTCCGGTCACATGATCGTGCAGTACACCGCGGCGGCCATCGTCAACGACCTGGCCAGCCGTGCGCACCCGGCGTCGGTGTATTCGATCCCGACCAGCGCCAACGCCGAGGACCACGTATCAATGGGTGCCAACGAGGCGCGCCACGTGCTGGCCATGGCCGATGACCTGGGCAAGGTGCTGGCGCTGGAGTTGTATACCGCTGCACAGGCGCTGGACCTGCGCCGCGACATGATCAATGCCGCGCGAGGGCTGGCCGACCGTGCCGATGCCATCCAGCTGGCAACCAAGGTCTCCGGCGCCCCGTTGCCGGATTCCCCTGACCGCGATGGCTTCATTGCCGACGTCGAAGGCCTGCGTCGTGAGTTGTCGTCCGCGCCGGAGTTCCGTCCTGGCCGCGCCGTCGCTGCGGCGCATGCCGCAATCCGCGCGCACATTCCTTTCCTCGATCGCGACCGTGCACTCGATGGCGAGTTGGGCACGATCGTCCGCCTGGAGCGCGAGGGCCACGTGCTGTCTGCCGCGCTGGGTGCCTGAGGTGTAGCCACCCGGTGGCGGATGGGCGCCACCGGGTGTTGATCGGATGGGGGCGGGTGGCGCCCCGGCGCATTCGCCTTCCAGCGTCGGCCGGGTCAGGCGGCGTGCGTTGCGGACGTCCGCGTGCAGTTGCGGCCCTCGGCCTTGGCGCGGTACAGCGCCTCGTCGGCCATCTGTAGGGCGACCTCAATCGTGCACGGCCCCTGCCCGTCGACAACATGCAGGCCGATGCTCGCGCTCAGCGACAACGTCCGCCCCCCGGCCTGGCAGGGTGCGTTGTTGAGCGCGACACGGATCGCTTCAGCCGTGGCGAGTCCTTCGGTCAAGTCCTGACTGGGCAGGGCGGCCACGAACTCCTCACCGCCGAACCGCGCCAGCAGTGCATTGTGCGGGCGAAGCGTCTGCCCGATGACGCGCGCTGACCAGCGCAGGCACTCGTCACCGACCAGATGGCCGTGCTCGTCGTTGATCTGCTTGAAGTGGTCAAGGTCGATCATCAGCAGCGTCACTGGCTGGCGATGCTCGCGCGCATGCGCCACCACGGGCTGGAAGCGCTCATGGAAGTGCATGCGCGTGTGCAGTCCCGTCAGACCATCGCGCTGGCTGGATTCCCTCAGGCGCGCATGCGCATCACCCAACTGCGCCAATGCGTTGCGCAGCTCGGATGTCCGTTGCTCGACCTTGTGCTCCAGTTGCTCCTTCGCCTCGCGTACCACCCGCTCGTTCTCGTTGCGCAGGGCCGAGTAGCGGTAGCCAAGCGCGACCGACAGCAGCAGCATCTCCATCGCGGAGCCGATCTGTACGCCGTACTCGGTCACGAAGACCTTGGGCAACTGTGCGAACGCCACCGCCGCAAACATCCCGGTCCCCAGCAGGAACATGCCCCAGGCCAGCAGGAACAGGCGCGCAGGGCGATAGCCCCGTCGGGTGACCACGATGGATTCGAGCGCGATCCACATAATGCTTGCGAACACTGCCAGCGACGCCACGGGGGTCGCGATCCGGTAGGGCAGGAACACCGAGGCAACGCCCCACGCGATGAAGAAGGCGATCATCGCCAGGCCCACGCGGTCGCCCAATGGCCAGCGCTCCTTCAACCCCAGGAACGAGCGTGCGAACTGCTGCATGCCGATCTGCGCCAGGCAGATGGACAAGGGAACCGCGCGATCCTGGAGCCACGGTGATCCGGGCCACAGGTATTCGTAGCCCAGCCCATTGAGTGCGAGGAGCACCAGGCCGAATGCGGTGATGTGCAGCAGGTACCAGCCGTAGCTGGAGTCCCGCAGCGACTGCCACAGGACGAGGTTGTAGAAGAACAGCGCGGCCAGGATGCCGTAGTACATCCCCATGGCGAACTGCGCGTCGCGCGACATCTCGGTGAATGCCGAGGGCGTGTACAACACCAGCGGGACCTGCATTGAACTCTGGCTCTGCACGCGGACAAACACGTCCACCGGCTGGCCCACCGGCAGGTCGAGCAGGAAATTGGGGTGCCGGTACTGGACGCCTCGCGCAGTGAACGGCAGTGCGTCGCCTCCCTCGCGATGGATCGTCGTGCCATCGGGGTAGGCCGCGTATACATCGATGTGGTCGCTTAGCGCGTATTGCTGCACCAGCAGCCGGCGCGGTTCGGCGGGGTCGTGGTTAACAAGACGGACGTGGAACCAGAACGCACCCTCCCTGAACCCGAATGACGCGTTGTCCGAGGGCAGGGGCTGGAAGCGCTTGGCCTTGAATGCTGCGCGTGCGTCGTTCAGGTCCGCACTGGCGGTGACGTCATGGAAGTAATGGGTCCACGGCGCGAGTTGGACGGTAGCGTTGCCAGGCTGGAGCGCCAGGCCCGAGTCGGAACGTGCCAGCCCGCTGGCCAGCAAGAAGGCCATGAACAGCAGGATGCAGCGTATGCGGCAAAGCCATGCCATGCGTGCCCAGTCCCCCCTGCGCCGTCGGGCGCCAACTCAAGCCTCGCCCGGGGAGTCTATCCCACTGGTTCAGGGTGTGCGCCAGCGGGTGGTTGACCGGGGAATTTTCTTGCCGTAATGTACTAGCACGTTAATACATTACTTGTGCAGGGTATGAAGCGCCGCGCCCACGAACCCAATGACATGCCCATCGCCACCCTGGAACTGGCCGCCGTGCTGGCCCGGCTGGACACGACCGAAGCAGTCGCCGCGTTCTTGGAAGATCTGTGCACGCCAGCTGAGTTGGAGGCCATGGCCGATCGTTGGCGCGTCGTTCCGTTGGTGGCCCAAGGCATCCCGTACCGCGAAATCCACGATCGCACCCAAGTCAGCGTCACCACCGTCGGTCGCGTGGCACGCACGCTCGAGCGCGGTGCCGGCGGCTATGCCGCTGCCCTCCAGACCGTCGCCCAGGACGGTTGATTCCTCCCCCGATTCTCAAGAGAAGTCGCGCATGTCTCCCCCGTCCAATGCCCCCCAAGGGCGTGACCGCCTCCGTATTGCCATCCAGAAGTCCGGGCGACTGGCCGATCCCGCGCGTGCACTTCTGGCGTCCTGCGGCCTGAGCTGGCGCGAGAGCCGCGATCGGCTTTTCTGCTATGGCGAGACGCTTCCAGTCGACCTGCTGCTGGTGCGCGATGACGACATCCCGGGCCTGATTGCCGATGGCGTGTGCGATCTGGGCGTCGTGGGACGCAACGTATTGCTCGAGCAGGGGCAGGACCGGGCGGAGCGTGGGCTGGCGCCGGCGTACCGCGAATGGCGGGCCTTGGGGTTTGGCGGCTGCCGGCTGGATATCGCCGTGCCCGACGCGTGGGACTGGCAAGGGCCGCAACAACTGGAGGGGAAGCGTATCGCGACCAGCTATCCCTCCGTGCTGCGTCAATGGCTGAAGGACCAGGGCATCGCCGCTGACGTGGTGCTGCTGTCGGGGTCCGTGGAAATCGCGCCCCGATTGGGCCAGGCCGAAGCCATCTGCGACCTGGTGTCCAGTGGTGCGACGTTGGCAGCCAACCAGCTCAAGCCAGTCCAGACGCTGGTGCAGAGCGAGGCGGTGCTGGCTGGCCCGGTCGAAGCGTTTGACGACGTGCGCGCCGAACTGGCCGACATGCTGCAGCGGCGCCTTGACGGCGCGATCCGCGTGCGCAGGAGCAAGCTCCTGCTGTTCCAGGCCCGTCGAGACGACCTGCCGGCATTGCTGCCCATGCTGCCGGATGCCGAGGCACCGACGGTCATGCAGGTCGACGGCGCCGATCGCATGGCGCTGCAGGCGTTGTGCCACGGCGCGGTGACCTGGCAGCGCCTCGAGGATCTCAAGCGCGCCGGTGCCAGTGGCCTGATGGTGCTGCCGGTGGAGGGCATGCTGGCATGAAGCGCATTGCGTGGGAGTCATTGGACGCGCGTGAGCGCACGCAGGCGCTGCGTCGTCCGGCGCAGCAGGCCAGTGCGGGCACGAGCGCCGCCGTGGCGGCGCTAATCGACGAGGTGCGGGCCCGCGGCGACGCGGCGGTGCGCGACCTGACCGAGCGGTTTGATCGCGTCCTGCTCGAAGGCCTGGCAGTGAGCGAAGCCGAGTTCGAGGCGGCGAGCGCGTCGCTGGCGCCGGCGCTGCGCGCGGCCATCGACGAGGCCGCGGGCCGCATCGAAGCATTCCACCGCGAAGGCATGACCCGCCAGTACGCGATGGAAACCGCTCCGGGTGTGCGCTGCGAGCGCGTGTTGCGGCCCATCGCGCGGGTCGGACTCTACGTGCCTGCCGGCTCGGCGCCTCTCCCGTCCACGGCACTGATGCTCGGTGTGCCGGCGCGCCTGGCCGGCTGCCGCGACGTCGTGCTGTGCACCCCGCCACGCCAGGATGGCACTGCCGATCCTGCGGTGCTGTATGCCGCGATGCGCTGCGGCATTCGCCAAGTATTCAAGGTGGGCGGCGTGCAGGCGATCGCCGCGATGGCCTTTGGCACGGCATCGGTGCCCAAATGCGACAAGCTCTTTGGCCCCGGCAACGGCTACGTGACCGAGGCCAAGCGCCAGGTGGCCATGGCCGATGGTGGCGCGGCCATCGACATGCCCGCAGGTCCGTCCGAAGTTCTGGTGATTGCGGATGCCAGTGCGAACCCGGCTTTTGTCGCCGCTGATCTGCTCTCACAGGCCGAGCATGGGCCGGATTCGCAAGTGCTGCTGCTCTCGGACGACGCGGCGTTGATCGACGCGGTGGCGTCGCAGGTTGAGCTTCAGCTGCAGGCGTTGTCGCGTGCGGACGTTGCACGGCGCGCATTGGAGTCGTCGCGGCTGATTCAGGTGGACTCGCTGGACGAGGCCTTTCGGATCAGCAACGCGTACGCGCCCGAGCACCTGATCCTGGCACTGCGTGACGCTCGCGCGTGGCTGCCCAAGGTGGAGGCCGCAGGGTCGGTGTTCCTCGGCGACTGGGCGCCCGAGGCATTGGGTGATTACTGCAGTGGAACCAACCATGTCCTACCGACCAGCGGCGCGGCGCGCTACGTGGGTGGCCTGAACGTGGCCAGCTTCCAGGTTGCCATCACCGTGCAGGAGGTGAGCCGCGGCGGCATCCAGGCCATTGGCCCGTGCGCAGTGGAGCTCGCTACGGCGGAGGGGTTGGATGCCCACCGGCTGGCGGTCACGTTGCGACTGGATGAGGTTGCCGCATGAACGATCCATTGACGCTGGTACGTGAGGACCTCCGGAATTTCGCGGGGTATCGGTCGGCCCGCACCGACAAGGTGCAGGGCGAGGTCTGGCTGAACGCCAATGAGGCGGCTTGGTCCAACGAGGCTGACGCCCAGGGAGCAGCGCGTCGCTATCCGCAACCGCAACCCGCGGCGCTACGGGAGGCATTGGCCGAACTGTATGGCTGCGCACCGGCACAGCTACTGGTGGGCCGTGGCAGCGACGAGCCCATCGATCTGCTGGTGCGCGCCCTGTGTCGCCCCGGCGCGGATGCCGTGGTCGTGACGCCGCCGACCTTCGGCATGTATGCGGTGTGCGCACGCTTGCACGGCACGCCGGTGATCGAGGTGCCATTGCTCGACGCCGCCGATGGGTTCGCGTGCGACTACGAGGCCATCGAAAAGGCCGTAAGCGATCGCGGTGCGCGCGTCGTCTTCCTGTGCTCGCCGGGCAATCCGTCCGGTACCCCGCTGTCCCTGGACGATGTCTCGCAGCTCGCCCGCGCGGTGGATGGCCAGGCGCTGGTGGTGGTGGACGAGGCCTACCAGGAATATGCAGATGGCGCTTCCGCGGTGAGCCTTCTTGCGACGCAGCGCAACGTGGCCGTGCTTCGTACGTTGTCCAAGGCACACGCCTTGGCGGCTGCCCGCATCGGCGCAGTGATCGCCGACCCCGCGTTGATCGACGTACTGCAGCGCTGCCAGGCGCCGTACCCGCTGCCGCAGCCCAGCGTCGAGCTGGCCTGTCGGGCGCTCGCGCCCCACGCCCGCAGCCAGACGGCAGCCCACGTCTCGGTGACGCGCGCAGAACGTGAGCGCCTTGCTGCGACGCTGCCCCGCATCCAGGGCGTGCGTCGGGTATACCCGTCCAGCGCGAATTTCCTGCTGGTGCGGTTTGAGGACGCGGAGTCGGCATATCGCCGCCTGCTCGCGGCCGGCATCGTGGTGCGCGACATGCGCCAGGCCTTGGGGCTTGGCGATGCGCTGCGCATCAGCCTGGGCACGCCCGATCAGAACGATGCGGTGCTCGCGGCCTTGACGGCAATGGAGGCGGCGGCATGACGCCCATCCTGTTCATTGATCGCGATGGCACGATCATCGAGGAACCCGCCGACTTCCAGGTGGACTCATTCGATAAGCTGCGCTTCGTGCCCGGTGTCATCCCGTCCCTGTTGCGCTTGCGCGACGCCGGCTTCGAGTTCGTCATGGTGACCAACCAGGACGGGCTGGGAACGCCTTCATACCCGCGCGAGCAGTTCGAAGGGCCCCACAACCTCATGATGCAGGTGCTGGAAAGCCAGGGCATCAGCTTTCGGGAGGTGCTGATCGATTCCAGCTTTCCCGAGGACAACGCGCCCACGCGCAAGCCCGGCATCGGCCTTGCGTTGCACTACCTCAAGGATCGCGGGATCGACTGGACCCGCTCGGCGATGGTGGGCGACCGCGAAACCGACAATGCCTTCGCGCGCAACCTGGGAATCCGGCCGTTCCAGCTCCGCACCGAGCAGTTCGGTGGCGAGTGGGATTGGCAGGGCATCGCGCACGAGCTGGCCGACCAGCCGCGGCAGGCCCGTGTCACGCGCACGACGCGTGAAACCCGCATCCAGGTCGACGTGGACCTGGATCGCCCGGCCGAGCCTTCGATACACACCGGCCTCGGCTTCTTCGACCACATGCTGGAACAGATTGGCAAACACGGTGGGTTCGCGCTGCGGCTGAGCTGCGACGGCGACCTGCACATCGACGAGCACCACACGGTCGAGGACTGTGCGCTGGCCCTGGGCCAGGCGCTGCGCGAGGCCTTGGGCAGCAAGCGGGGCATCGGCCGGTATGGCGCTGATACCGAACCATCCGCCTCATTCACCCTGCCGATGGACGAGTCGCTTGCGGCCGCAGCATTGGATTTCTCGGGACGGCCGTACTTCGTGTTCAATGGCACGTTCACGCGTGAGCGCGTTGGCGGGATGCCCACCGAGTTGGTGCCGCATTTCTTCCGTTCGTTGTGCGAGACCGCTGGCCTCAACCTCAACCTGCGCGTTGACGGCGACAACGACCACCACAAGGTCGAGGCCTGCTTCAAGGTCGTGGCGCGGGCGCTTCGCCAGGCCATCCGCCGCGAAGGCACCGAATTGCCCAGCACCAAGGGTGCGCTGTGATGGAGGCGATCCGATGAACGTCGTGCTGATCGACTCGGGCGGCGCCAACATCGGCTCGGTGCGCTATGCGCTCGAGCGGCTCGGCGTGGACGCCCCACTCACGGCCGACCCCGACGTGATCCGAGGTGCCGATCGCGTGATCCTGCCCGGCGTAGGTGCAGCGGGTACTGCCATGGCCTTGCTGCACCAACGCGGCCTGGTAGGTGTGATCCGTGACCTACGACAACCGTTGCTCGGCATCTGCCTGGGTATGCAGTTGCTTTATGAAGCCTCCGAAGAAGGTGAAGTGGAGTGCCTGGGGCTCGTGCCTGGCGTTGTCACGCGCATGCGCGGCGGTGAGGGTATCCGGATTCCGCACATGGGCTGGAACGCCTTGGAGCCCCGCAATGCGCATCCGCTGCTCAATGGCATTCCGACAGGCGCCCAGGCGTATTTCGTGCATGGTTACTGCGCACCGGTAACGGAAGACACGCTGGCC
>CBFGOS010000010.1:0-19938 GCA_965650425.1 uncultured Lysobacter sp.
TCACCATCTGCGGCGGCATGCCCCATTCGGTGCGGTCGACCGGCTTGCCGATCTTCCCCATCTGCCACTTGTAGTTGAATTCGTTGGCGGCCAGCACGTTGCCGATGTAGCTGTCACGGCCGGTGGCCAGGCCGTCCCACGAACGCCACTTGTCCGGGTAGCCGATCTTCGGGGTGAAGCTGGCCCACTTCTCCATGGCCTTCTTCTTGGTCTCGTCACCCATCCAGTCCAGCGCCTCGATGCGGCCCTTGAGGGCTTCGCTCAGGTTCTTGACCAGCTGCTCCATGCGCGCCTTCGACTCCGGCGAGAAGGCGACCTTGACGTACATCTGGCCCAGCGCTTCGCCGGTAGTGCGCTGCACGGTGTCCAGCACGCGCTTGCCGCGCTCCTTCATCTCCTTCTGGCCGCGCAGGGTCTTGTTGTAGAAGCTGAAGTGCTCCTCGGCGAAGGCGTCGGACAGGTACGGCGATGCACCGTCGACGGTGTGGAAGCGCAGGTAGCTCTGCCACTGGGCCGCCGGCACGTCGGCCAGCATCTTGCTGACTTCCTGGTGGAACGCCGGGATTGCCAGTGAGAACATCTTCGGCACGGCCACGCCCTGCGACTCGAAGAACCTGGTCCAGGCGAAGTTCGGGGTCAGCTTGTCGGCGTCGGCCGGGGACACCGGGTTGTAGTACAGGGCAACGTCGCGCGACATCTCCTCGCTGGACTTGGACACCTTGGCCAGGCGGGTCTCGAATGCCACCACGTTCTTGGCCTGGGCGAGGGCTTCGGCCGCTGGCACGCCGCTCAACTCCAGCACCTTCGCGACATGGGCCTCGTAGGCGGCCAGCTTGTCCTTCTTGTCCGCGTCGAAGTAGTAGCCCTTGTCCGGCAGGCCCAGGCCACCCTGCATGGCGTAGGCGATGTTCATCTTCGAGTCCTTGAAGTCCGCTTCCGGACCGAAGCCGAACAGGAAGTTCTCACCCTTCGCCGCGCTGGTGCGCAGGTACTCGGCGATCTTTTCCTTGCTGTCGAGCGCGGCGATGGCGTCGAGGTGCGACTTCAGCGGCGACAGGCCCTGCCCGTTGATCTTGGCCGCGTCCATGCCGGTGGACCAGAAGTCACCGACGATCTTCTCGACGCCCTTGGCGTCCTTCATGGCCGCGGCCTGCTCGGCCAGCTGGCGCTGGATGGCCTGCGAGCGCTCGTCCAGCATTTCGAAGGCGCCCCACGAGGTGCGGTCGCCCGGGATGGTGTTGGCGGCCAGCCACTTGCCGTTGACGTACCCGCCGAAGTCGGTGCACGCATCCTTGCTGGCGTCCAGGTCGCTGGCCTGGAAGCGGTTCACGCCGGGCAGCTTGCTTTCGTCGAGGGTGAGGGTCGCGGCGTCGGCAGGCTTGGCGGCGTCGGCGGTGGTGGCGGCCTCTTCCTTCTTCGGGCACGCGGTCAGGCCGGTGGCGATGGCGAGGGACAACAGCAGGACTTTGGGTTGGTTCACAGGCGGCTCCGGCCGGACAGGCAAGTGGTGGTGGGCCCATGAGGGGCCACCGGCGACAGTAGCGGGGTTTGCCGGCCGGGGCGGGTGTCATTGGTCACGGGGGGGTGTGCTAGCGTGATCCCAGGCCATTCAGGAGCAGGGCATGCGCGTTCATTTCCACGGCGCCGCGGGCGAGGTGACCGGGTCGTTGCACGAGGTCGAGGTGGCCGGGCAACGGGTATTGCTGGACTGCGGCATGATCCAGGGCAGCTTCGAGGCCGAGCGACGCAACAGCGAGCCGTTCCCGTTCGAGCCAGCGGCCCTGGATGCGCTGGTGCTCAGCCACGCGCACATCGACCACATCGGCCGCGTGCCATTGCTGGTGCATCGTGGCTTCCGTGGGCCCATCTACGCGCAGGCCGCGACCGCGGACCTGATGCCCGTGATGCTGCTGGATGCCGCGTCGCTGGCGGAGAGCGACGCCGAGCGCGCCAATCGCAATCGCCGCCACGGCGAACCGTTGGCCGTTCCGCTGTATACCAAGCAAGACGTGCACGCGGCGATGAAGCTGGTGCGCCCGCTGCCCTACGACAGGCGCGAGCAGATCCTGCCGGGCGTGGACATCCAGTTCCGAGAGGCGGGCCATATCCTGGGCTCTACCTGCGTGGAACTGTGGGGCGATGACCGCAAGCTGGTGTTCTCCGGCGACCTTGGCCCCAAAGGCTCGCCGATCCTGCGCGACCCGGCCGTGATCACCGAGGCGGACCTGGTGCTGATGGAGTCGACGTACGGCGACCGCAACCACCGCGAGCGCCTGGCCACCGTGGAGGAGATCGGCGCGATCTTCGAGCGCGCCTGGCTGGACCACGGCAACGTGCTGATCCCGGCGTTCGCCGTTGGCCGCACCCAGGAACTGCTGTACTGGTTTGCCAAGTACTGGGAGGAGTGGGGACTGTCGCGCTGGAAGATCTTCCTCGACAGCCCGATGGCGGCAAAGGTGATCGAAGTGTACGGGCGGCACGAAGATCTGTTCGATGCCGAGGCACAGCGCGTGTGGCGCTCGAAACCGCATCCATTCCGCATGCCCAACCTGCGCATCACCGAGTCGCCGGACGAGTCCATGGCGATCAACCGGATCGAGGGAGGCGCGATCATCATTGCCGGCAGTGGCATGGCCAATGGCGGCCGCATCGTGCATCACCTCAAGCGCAACCTGGGCCGGCGCCAGACGCACCTGCTGTTTGTCGGTTACCAGGCGGAAGGCACGCTGGGAAGGCGGCTGGTGGACGGCGCCAAATGGGTGCGCATCCACGGCAAGGACTACCGCGTGGCGGCGCAGTTGCACACCGTGGGCGGGCTGTCGGCCCACACCGACCAGCAGGGGCTGCTCGGCTGGTACGGGCAGTTCGACAGCAAGCCGCCGCTGGTGCTGGTGCACGGTGAGGACAAGGCGCGCGAGGCGCTCGCGGGCGAAATCTGGGACCGGCTGGGAGTCCACGTCACTCTGGCGCGGCCGGGCATGCACGCGGACGCATAAAGGGGCCCCGGCTCGTTGGATCCGCCGTCGGGCGAGCCCAATGCAGCCTGCTGCCTGAACGAGGGGATGGGCGGCCGCTCGCCAATCGGGGCCGGTTAGCGTACAGTTCGCCCTGTTCAGCGCACGGCTGCCTCCCCGCAAGGGTACGTTTCCCAGGTATGCCCGCCGCCCTCGCAGGCCTTGTGCCTCATGCGACCGCGGCTTTTATCCCGCACGTCTTTCGTCGCGCAGACACGGCCCGGAGCTTCCGGCGTCGTCACATCCGATCACCCAGCGCGGTTCAAGGGAACGCTTGGGTCATCACGCAACCGTTCTCCGGTCCGTGGCCGTGCGCGTCGCGCATGGTCGGCGGCTCGCGCGCTTGCGGCGAAAAGGAGCTGTACCGATGTCTTTTGAATCCCTGGGCCTTGCGCCCGCGTTGCTGCGCGCGCTTGTCGAGCAGAACTACACCACCCCCACCCAGATCCAGTCCGAGGCGATTCCGCTGGCGCTGGCGGGCCATGACGTGCTGGGCGGCGCCCAGACCGGCACCGGCAAGACGGCCGCATTTGGCCTGCCGCTGCTGAACCGTCTGGCCAAGCAGACCCCGGTCAAGGGCTTCCGCCGCCCGCGCGCGCTGATCCTGACGCCGACCCGCGAGCTGGCCGTGCAGGTCAGCGACAGCCTGCGTGGCTACGGCAAGCACCTGCGCATGAACACCATCGCCATCTTCGGTGGCGCCGGCATGGGCCCGCAGGTCGATGCCTTCCGCCGTGGCGTGGACGTGCTCGTGGCCACCCCCGGCCGCCTGATCGACCACCTGGAGCGCGGCAGCGTCAAGCTCGACGAGATCGAGATCCTGGTCATGGACGAAGCCGACCGCATGCTCGACATGGGCTTCCTGCCGGCGATCAAGCGCATCCTCGGCAAGCTGCCGAAGGACCGCCAGACGATGCTGTTCTCGGCGACCTTCGAGGCGCAGATCAAGCAGCTGGCGCTGGAATTCATGCGCAACCCGCAGCAGGTGCAGGTGGCGGCGCAGAACACCATCGCCGAGACCATCGCGCACCGCGCGCACCCGGTGGACGGGGCGCTCAAGCGTGACCTGTTGATCGACATCCTGGCCAAGCGCCATGGCGAGCAGGCGATCGTGTTCGGTCGCACCAAGCACGGCTGCAACCGACTGGCCGAACAGCTGGAAGACGCGGGGCTGAAGGCCTCGGCGATCCACGGCAACAAGAGCCAGGCGCAGCGCCAGAAGGCGCTGAACGACTTCAAGGCCAGCCGGGTGCGCATCCTGGTGGCCACCGACGTCGCCGCGCGTGGCCTCGACATCCCCAACCTGCCGCTGGTCATCAACTACGACCTGCCGATGGTGGCCGAGGACTACGTGCACCGCATCGGCCGTACCGGCCGCAACGGCAGCACGGGTGAGGCGCTGTCGCTGGTCTCGCACGATGAGGGTGGGCTGCTGCGGCAGATCCAGCGCCTGCTGAAGGCCGACATCGAGTTGGTCGAAGTGGAGGGCTACGCGCCCAGCCGCCCGATCCGCCTGGACACGGCCATTCCCAACCCGCGTCGTGGCAACGGTGGCAACCAGCCGCCGCGCAAGCCGGGCAACCGGCCGCACGGCAAGCCGGCCGCGCGCCATGCGCATGCCGGGCCGAAGCAGCATCGGGGCGGGCAGGGTGGCCGCGGTGCGGCGGGCGGCGGTCAGCGCCGCGACTCGCGCGCCTGATCGATTCAACGAGTGACCAAAGGGGCCGGCATTGCCGGCCCCTTTGCTTTGGGCGTCCGGTGGAGGTCCCCGACCTGGCTACCAGGCGGGCCCGGTTGGATGCTGCACTGCAAAATGCATTACCCCCGCCGAGCGGTATGCTGACAGCGCTGTCATCCGGCGAGTCGTGCAGTATCCGGGTGACGTGTTCGCTGCCAGCCGACAGCGGACCGGGGGAAGGGGGCTGGCCGTGCGCCTGTCGATCGTCATCACGCCCGGGCGGGCGTCGCTGGCGCTGACAGAGCGGTTCACGGGGCCGCACGACATCCGGTTCCGCGACCCTCCAACCAGGAGTTTTACGTGGGACTTTCCGCTCTCGACACCACCATCGTGCTGGCCTACCTCGCTGGCATCTTCGTCCTCGCGCAATGGGTCTCGCGCGAGAAGTGCGGCCACCAGAAGTCGGCCAAGGACTACTTCCTCGCCAGCAAGGCACTGCCGTGGTGGGCGGTGGGCGCGTCGCTGATCGCGGCCAACATCTCGGCCGAGCAGATCATCGGCATGTCCGGATCCGGTTACGCCATCGGCCTGGCGATCGCCTCGTACGAGTGGATGGCGGCGCTGACGCTGCTGATCGTCGGCAAGTTCTTCCTCCCGGTGTTCCTGCGCAACGGCATCTACACCATGCCGCAGTTCCTGGAGGAGCGTTACGGTCATCGCATCCGCACGTTGATGGCGGTGTTCTGGCTGGGCCTGTACGTGTTCGTCAACCTGACCTCGATCCTTTGGTTGGGTTCGATCGCGGTGAACCAGGTCACGGGCATGGACCAGATGCTGGCGCTGGCCTTGTTGGGCGCGTTTGCGCTGGCGTACCAGTTGTACGGTGGGCTGAAGGCGGTGGCCTTGACCGACATCGTGCAGGTCTCGCTGCTGGTGCTCGGCGGCTTGTTGGTGGCGGGCCTGACGCTGGCGAAGATCGGTGACGGCGCGGGTGTCATGGCCGGCTTCCACAAGCTGTGGGAGACCAGCCCGGAGCACTTCCACATGATCCTGTCGAAGGACAACCCGTTCTACAAGGATCTGCCGGGCATCAGCGTGCTGGTCGGCGGCATGTGGATCATGAATGTCAGCTACTGGGGCTTCAACCAGTACATCATCCAGCGCGCGCTGGCGGCCAAGGACATCCAGGAGGCGCAGAAGGGCGTGGTGTTCGCGGCGTTCCTGAAGCTGCTGATGCCGGTGATCGTGGTGCTGCCGGGCATTGCCGCAGTGATGCTGGCGCCCGATCTTACGCGCCCGGACCAGGCCTATCCGACGATGATGGGGCTGCTGCCGAGTGGCGTGCTGGGCCTGGTGTTCGCGGCGCTGGTCGCGGCGATCGTCGCCTCGCTGGCGTCGAAGATCAATTCGGTGGCCACCATCTTCACCCTCGATTTCTACGCCAAGTGGCGCAAGGAAACCGATGAGGTCGGGCTGGTGCGCATCGGTCGCATCGCCGCAGCCATCGCCATCGTGCTGGCGATCGCCACGGCGCGCCCGTTGATTGGCGGCTTCGACCAGGGCTTCCAGTACATCCAGGAATACACCGGCTTCTTCACCCCGGGCATCGTGGTGATCTTCATGCTCGGCCTGTTCTGGAAGCGCGCGAACGAAGCGGGTGCGCTTGCAGCGGCGATTGGTTCGTTCGGCTTGTCGATCGTGCTCAAGCTGGCGTGGCCCGCGCTGCCGTTCATGGATCGCGTGGGCCTGGTGTTCCTGCTGGCCCTGGCGCTGGCGGTGCTGGTGTCGCTGGCGGGCAAGCCGAGCGGTGAAGGCAACCTCATCCGAGTGGACGACGTCAGCTATCGCACCGACGTGTCGTTCAACATCGCCAGCGTGGCGGTGGTCGCCATCCTGATTGCCCTGTACGCCGTCTTCTGGTGACGGCTAGCGGCGGCTGCGGTGAGGTCCGGTCGACTCCCGCAGCTGCAGTGCGTAGTCCATCTTCACCATGTCGCCCGCCTCCGGGTCGCGAATTGCCTTGAGCAACTCCTCGGTGGCGACGCGGCCCATGTCGTTGGTCGGCTGGCGCACCGTGGTGAGCGAGGGAAAGATCTGCCGCGACAGCGGCGTGTCGTCGTAACCGCAGATGGACAGGTCGCGCGGCACCGACAGGCCGCGCTCGCCTGCCACGCGCAACACGCCCGCGGCCATGTCGTCGTTGGCGGCGAAGATGGCGGTGGGCGGGTCGGGAAGGTCAAGCAGGTGGTTGGCGCCTTCCATGCCAGATTCGAAGGTGAATTCACCCTTGACCACCAGGGCCGGGTCGTAGGGGATGCCGGCCTGTTTGAGCGCCTCGCGGTAGCCGGTATGGCGCCACGTGCCGGCGCCATGTTGAGGCGGGCCTTTGATGTGGCCGATGCGTCGGTGGCCCAGTTGGATCAAGTGGGCCATGAGCTCGCGGACTGCGGCGCGCTCATCAAGGGTGACACCGAAGCGGCCCTCAGGGGTGCGCGGTGAGATGGACGCAAACGGCAGTCGGCGCTGATGCAGGGCATCGAGCAGCTTGGCGTCGTCCGTGAGCGGCGGCACCAGGACCAGGCCATCGGCGCGGGAGTGATCGATCAGGTCGATGAGTTCGGGCAGGTAGTTGCGGTCGTCGGGATCCACCGGCGCCAGCACGAGGCTGAAGTGCTGCGCGCGGCAGGCTTCCAGCACGCCGCCCTGGATCTCGGTGAGATAGTTGCGGGACGGGTTGTCGTACACCAGCACGATGACGTAGGCGCGCTGTCCGGCCAGGCTGCGCGCGGACAGGTTGGGCTTGTACTGCAGCCGGGCGACCGCTTCTTCCACGCGCCGGCGGGTTTCGTCGCGGACGTTGGGCTCGTGGTTGAGCACGCGCGATACGGTCTTGATCGAGACACCGGCCGCCTCGGCGACGTCCTCGATCCGTGCGCGCGTTCCGTTGGCTTCCTTCATCTTGGCCGGCATCGTTCCCTGTGGCGTCGTCGGATGGTACCCCTGCGCCTATCGTACCGTGTTGGAAGGGGGCGGCCGGCGCGGGTCAGCGACTGCCAGTGGAGGCCGTACCGCCCCAGGTGAGGGTGATCAGGCTTCGGGCCGGTGCGGTGTAGTGGAACACCTTGCCCGCATGGCCGACCGAGAACTGGCGTGGTGCCGCAGCCGAGTTGGTCACCACCATCACCATCGATCCGTCGTCGGCGTTTTCGAACACCACGTTGTCGATCCCATCGCCGCCGACGCTCGAGCCGATGCGCCATGCACCCTGGCGGACGAAGCGGCTGGCGTGGGCGAGGGCGTAGTACTCGTCGTTGCGGGTAATGCTGCCATCGGCACTGTTGATGGTGACCACGCCGCGGCAGGTCTTGCAGCCGCCTGCAAACGGACCCTTGCGTTCGTCGAGGGCGAGGTTCCAGAACAGCGCACCGCGTGCCCAGTGCCGGGATGTGCGGATGATCTGTTCGCGGGCGAGGAAGGTCAGGCCGCCACTCTTCACTGGCTCCCAATCACCGCCCGAGCATTCGGTGAGGTAGGCGTCCTTGTCCGGGAAGGCATCGTGCACCAGGCTTTGAGCGGCCACGTCTCCGCCATAGCAGTGCCAGGCGACGGCAGCGACGTACTTCGAGGCGACCGGGTCGCGGAGCACTTCCAGCGGCTGTTCGGGTTTGTCCCAGTTGTGGTCCCAGTCGAAGATCAGCGTGCGCGACCCGCGTTCGGCCAGCATCGGGCCCAGATGGCGGCCGATCAGCCGGGCGCGCTGGGCGGCACTCAGGCGCATGCCGGGATAGTCGGCGGGTTCGTAATCGGGCTCGTTCTGCACCGTCAGTGCGAAGATCGGAATGCCTGCGTCGGCGTACGCCTCGGTGTAATGGACGAGATAGCGCGCGAAGGCGTCGAAGTGTGCATCGGCGAGCGTGCCTTTTACCAGGCTGCCAGTGGTCTTCATCCAGCCAGGCGCACTCCACGGGGACGCCATCACTTTCAGCTGGGGGTTGATGGCCAGCGCGGCGCGCGCCACCGGAATCACGTCGCCGCGATTGGCGGCAATGGAGAAATGCCGCAGTTCCGGGTCGGTCTTGCCGCGCGGCATGTCGTCGAGGCTGTAGTGGCTCAGGGAGAAATCCGAGCTGCCGATGGTGAGGCGGGTGAAGTCCAGCCCGATGCCCTGGCCTTCGCGCCCGAACAATTCCTGCAGCAATGCGTCGCGCTGTGTGGCGCTGAGCCTGTGCGTCATCAGCCAGGCGGAGGAATCCGTCAGGGACGCGCCAAACCCGACCATGCGCTGATGGCGGGCACCGTCGACTTCGATGTGGACCGGGAGGCGCGTACGTGCGCCAAACGCAGTAGAGGCCGCAGGCGACAGGGTGCGCACGTGGTCGGCGGTGGTGACCCACGATGCCACCCGGGGCGATGCGGAGGCGTCACTGGCGTGCGATCTGGATGCAATGCCGAGTGCTAGCAGCATGCACAGGCCAATGCGGCCCAGCGTGTCGATTCGACGGTCCTGCATGTTCATTCCGGCGTGTTCCCCCTCATCGATGGTCCCCGGTTGGCGCGCAAACGGGATGTTGCACTGCCGCGAAACCCGGTGCGCCTTGCCCCGTCAACGCCAGTACGGGCCGGATCGGCCGTTGGCGCGACCATAAGTTCATTGACAGCCCTATAAGACCGCGGTATGACAGCGCTGTCAAATTTCCTTGGGAGGGGACCCTGATGACCAGCAAGACCACCTCGCGTGGCTCGTACACGCGCATGCAACGCCAACGCCCGCAACGCCATGTGCTCGCCGCCGCCTGCTGCCTGGCGCTGGTCGCCAGCGCGCAGTTGCATGCCCAAGAGGCGAAGTCGGCTGACGACGCCGCGGCCCAGGCCAAGCAGGCGGATACCACCGTGGAGACCGTGACGGTCACCGGCATCCGTTCCGCCATCATCTCGGCCGTTGAAACCAAGGCCGAGTCGACCTCGATTGTGGAGGCCATCTCGGCGGAGGACCTGGGCAAGCTGCCCGACATCAGCATCGCGGACTCGATCTCGCGCCTGCCGGGCCTGACCATGCAGCGCAAGGAAGGGCGCGGCGAGGTCATCCATATCCGCGGCATGTCCGAGCAGTTTGCCGGCACTTTGCTCAACGGTCGTGAACAGGCAAGCACCGGCGATAGCCGCGGCGTCGAGTTCGACCAGTACCCGGCGGAGCTGATCAACGGGGTCACCGTGTACAAGACTCCCGACGCGTCGCTGGTGGGCCAGGGCCTGTCCGGCACGGTGAACATGCAGACCGTGCGGCCGCTGGATTTTGGCGAGCGCAGGATCGTCATCAGTGGCCAGGGCGAGTACAACTCGCTGGGCGAGCTGACCGAGGGCGGTAACGACAAGGGCTACCGGATGGCAGCCTCGTATGTCGACCAGTTCGCCAATGACACGTTCGGCCTGGCCGTAGGCGTGGCCCGCCTCAACTCCCCGTTCCAGGAGCAGCACTACAAGTCGTGGTGGTGGGCCAACACGTCGCTGTGGGGCGCGCCGCAGGGCGCCAAGCCCGACGACGCGATTGCCTTGCAGGGTGCGGAGGGCTGGGTCAAGTCGCGCGACACCACGCGCGATGGCGTGATGGCCGTGCTTGAGTTCAAGCCCAACGAAACGTGGCACAGCGTGCTCGACATGTACCACTCGCGCTTCGACCAGGAAGAGTGGATGCGCGGCGCGATGTGGACCAACGACCCGTGGTGGAAGGGCGGCCAGGTGACCTATACCGAGGCCAATACGACGCTGCACGGCGGCGTCCCGGTCGTCACCAGCGGTACCCTGAGCGGCATCGAGCCGGTCATCCGCAACGACAACAACCTGCGCGAGGACAAGCTCTCGGCGTTCGGCTGGAACAACCAGTTCAAGTGGGATGTCTACACGCTGACCGCGGACGCCGCCTATTCGCGCGCCGAGCGCGAGCAGTCCACGCTGGAGACCTACGCCGGGATGCTGGGCGGCCTGGACGTGGACTTCACCGTGCCGCTGACGGCTGGCTATGCCAGTTACGGGCTGCCCAACCTGTCCGATCCCAACTCGGTCTACCTGCGGGATGCCCAGGGCTGGGGCCATGACGGCCGCATGGAAAACTCCCAGCAGGAGGACGTGATCAAGTCGTTCCGCCTGGATCTCAACCGCGTAGTTGAGTCCTCGGACTTCCTGCGCAGCTACGACGTCGGCTTCAACTACAGCAAGCGCACCAAGGACAAGAGCGCGCAGGTGTACTTTGCGGACCTGCCGGGCCGCGTTCCCACGCTGGTGGATCCGTCGCTGCTGCAGACGCCGACCAGCCTGGGCTTCGCCGGTATGGGCAACGTGCTGACGTTCGATCCGCGAGCCCTGCTGTCGCGCTACTACGACGTCTACCTGAGCGAGAGCAACGATGACCTGCAGAAGGACCAGGCCATCGAGGAAGAAATCCGGACGTTCTACGCCAAGGCCAACCTGGACATGGACGTGACCGACACCGTGCGGCTGCGCGGCAACGTCGGCGTGCAGTACATCCATACTGACCAGCGTTCGGATGGCGTGGCCATCACCCCGGCAGGTCCGGCCGCGGTTCGCGGGGTCGGTGCGTCGTACGGCGACATCCTGCCCAGCCTGAACCTGGTCGCTGATTTCGGCGATGGCTGGAACGTGCGCTTCGGTGCCGCCAAGGAACTGATGCGGCCGCGCATCAACGAGATGGGCGCCTACGCCGGTGTGTGGGTGAACGTCGTCAACGGTGCCGGCGAATGGGCGGGCTCAGGCGGCAATCCCAAGCTGGAACCGTTCCGCGCGACCGCGGTTGACCTGTCCGTGGAGAAGTACTTCGGCGAGGCCAGCTATGTCGCACTGGCTGCGTTCTACAAGGATCTGGAATCGTACGTCTACAACCAGACCATTCCCTGGAACTTCTCCGGTTACGAGTTCGAGACGCCTACGCCGCCCGCATCCGACTGGGGCACGTTCTCGGCGCCCGCCAACGGCAGTGGTGGCTACATGCGCGGCGTGGAGTTCAGCCTCGCGTTGGAGGGTAGTCTCTTCCATGAGGCGCTCGACGGTTTCGGCACGCAGCTGAATGCCTCGTACACCGAGTCGTCCATCGATCCGGACGGTCCGGGGGGTTCCAGCAATGACACGTTCCCCGGTCTGTCGAAGATCGTGGCCAACGCCACCGTGTACTACGAGAAGCATGGGTTCTCGGCGCGCCTGAGCCAGCGCTTCCGCGACCCGTACCGCGGCGAGTACAGCTACATCTTTGGCCAGCGCAGCTACCGCTACACGCTCAACGAGCAGACCATCGACCTGCAGTTGGGCTATGACTTCCCGGAATCCAGCAGCCTGTCGGGGCTGTCGGTGCTGTTCCAGGTCAACAACCTGAACAACGAACCGTTCCGCACGGAGGTCAGCGATTCCAACGGGTTGGGTTTGTTCTTCCCCGAGGAGTACACCGAGTACGGCCGCCAGTACATGCTGGGCTTCCGTTACAGCCTGTAATCCTTCGACCGGGTCAGGCATGGCCGGGAACCGCGGGCAGCCATCCCGCGTTTCCCGGGTTTCACAAGACAGGCGACGGCATCGTGCAGGTGCCGGCGTCGCGCTACCGTGGAGTTACTGGTGAATCCGATTCGTGTGTCGCTGTTGTGCGCCAGCCTGTTGGCGTGTATGTCCTGTGCCACCACACAGGGGCAGGGTACCCAGGCTACCTCCGTTGCGCACGGGGCGAGCGGGGAACTGACCGATTGGCCCGCACTGCGCAGCAGCATTGCCAAGGATCCGGCGATCGAAGCCCGCGTCGCAGAGATCCTGTCCAGCATGACGCTGGCGCAGAAGATCGGCCAGATGACGCAGGCGGAGATCAAGTCGATCACGGCCGAGCAGGTGCGGGAGCATTACATCGGCTCGGTACTGAACGGTGGCGGTTCGTGGCCCGACAAGAACAAGCATGCATCGGTGGCGGACTGGCTCGCGCTCTCCCAGCGTTACCACGATGCATCGATGGCCACCGACGCCAAGGTGCCGGTGCCAATCATCTGGGGCACGGATGCCGTGCACGGTCACAGCAATATCTACGGCGCGACCATGTTCCCGCACAACGTGGGCTTGGGTGCAGCGCATGACGTGGGCCTGATTGAGCAGATCGGTGCCGCGACCGCTCGCTCCACGCGTGCGACCGGCATCCACTGGGTGTTCGCGCCGACGTTGGCCGTGTCCAGGGACACGCGTTGGGGCCGGGCCTACGAGAGCTTCTCCTCGGACGGTGCACTGGTTCGTGACTATGGCGCCGCCTACGTGCGCGGCATGCAGGGCGCATTCCGCGAGGATGGCAACGTCGTCGCTACGGCCAAGCATTTCATCGGCGACGGCGCCACCGAGCATGGCAAGGACCAAGGCCTGGCGCGCGTGACCAAGGCCGAGATGGTCAAGGTGCATGCCCAAGGCTATTACGGTGCGATCGAGGCCGGCGTGCAGACCGTCATGGCGTCGTACAACAGCTGGACTGACGCCGACACCGGTGAGGTGTACGGCAAGATGCACGGCGCTGGAAGCCTGCTGACCGGCGCACTGAAGCAGAAGATGGGATTCGATGGCTTCATCGTCTCCGACTGGAACGCCATCGGGCAGTTGCCGGGTTGCACCAATTCGAGCTGCCCGCAGGCCATCAACGCCGGCATCGACATGGTCATGGTGCCGGATGATTGGAAGGCGTTTATCGCCAACACCATCCGTCAGGTGGAGTCGGGTGAGATTCCGATGGCGCGGATCGACGATGCCGTGACCCGGATCCTGCGCGTGAAGCTGCGCGCGGGTCTGTTCGAGTCCAGCCCCGCGGCCAACCGCTACGCGGGTGACGCGGATGCGCTGCAACATCGCGACCTTGCCCGACGCGCGGTGCGCGAGTCGCTGGTGCTGCTCAAGAACGAGGCGGGTGCATTGCCACTGCGCCGCGACCAGCGGGTGCTGGTGGTCGGCAAGGGTGCCGACAGCGTGCCGATGCAGGCCGGCGGTTGGTCGCTGACCTGGCAGGGCACCGACACCACTAACGCCGACTATCCGAACGCCGATACCATCCTCGCCGGCGTGCGCGAGGCCGTGGGCAAGGACAATGTCGTGTACAGCCCCGATGGGGCCGCGGCAGCCCAGGGCGGTTTCGACGTGGTGCTGGCGGTGATCGGTGAGACGCCGTACGCGGAAACGAACGGTGACATCGTGCCGTCCGATACCGTGGCGCACAGCCGCCGCCATCCGGAAGACCTTGCGGTGCTGCAGCGCGTCGCCGCGGCGGGCAAGCCGGTGGTGACGGTGTTCCTGTCCGGGCGCCCGCTCTATGCCAACGACCTGATGAATCTGTCCCAGGCGTTCGTGGCCGCATGGCTCCCGGGCACCGAAGGCAAGGGCGTCACCGACGTCCTGTTTGCGAAGCGCGGCGGTGGCGTGGCTCATGAGTTCCGGGGCGCGCTGACCTTCCCCTGGCCCGCCGTCGCGTGCCCAGATGCAACCAAGGCCCCGCTGTTCGCCACCGGTTATGGCCTGCGCCATGGCAGTCGCGAACCGGTCGGCACGCTGCCGGTAGAACTGCCGAAGGCGTGCGCGGAGGCAAGCATGCTCCCGATCTTCAAGATGGCCGATATCGCCCCATTCGCCTTGCACCTGGCGGCTGGTGATGCCAGTCGAGCAGTCGGCGCCGACCTCAATCGCACCATTGAGTTTCCGGCAAACCACCCGGCGTTGCGCGTGCAGACCGTGCAAGTGAACACCCAGCAGGATGCCAAGCAGGTGACCTGGCTGGCGCCAGGGCGCTTCTACGCGATCAATCCCTCACGCAACAACCTGGCCGCCTTCGCACGTGCCGAGGGCGCGGTGCAGTTCGACGTGGTCGTCAGCACGCGGCCGAAGGCCCCCGTGAAGTTGTCGATGGGATGCGGCGCTGGTTGCGGTGCCGAGGTGGATTTGACCACTTGGCTGTCGGGCTTTGCACTTGGGAGCAAGCACACAGTGAAAGTGCCGCTGGCCTGCTTCGCAGACCGCGGCCTCGACCTGGGCGGCGTGGAAGTGCCGTTCGCGGTGTCCGCGTCTGCGCCATTCTCCGCGGCGTTCACCGACATCAAGGTGGTGGCAGGTGCGGGCAAACACGCCGATGCGGTGGCCTGTCCGACCTTGCCGTAAGCGACGGGTTCCAGCCGCCTGCGAAGGGAAGCGCGCACCTCCACCACGGACGTACCTTTGGCCACGGTTGCGACGTGATCCGGCGTCCTGCCATGCAAGCAGAAAGGCCCCGTCACCGGGGCCTTTTCTGTTGAGATCGCTGTCGTTGTAACTCAGGCAAGCAGCGTGGAGGCATCCATGCGCGCGAATGCCGCTGCCCCCAGCAGTCCAGCCTGCGGGTGCAGCACCGCTACGGTCGGCACGCGCGACATGGCCGCCGAGAATCGACCCTTGTGCTCGAAGCGCTGGCGGAACCCCGAGTGCTGCAGCGCTGGCAGGATCCGCGGCACCAGTCCGCCGGTGAGGAAAACCCCGTCCCAAGCGCCCATCGTGAGGACCAGGTCACCCGCAATGGCCCCGAACACCGCGCAATAGACGTCGAGCGTGCGCATGCAGCGTGCATCGCCCTCGGCCGCTCGACGGGTCACGTCCGCTGGGGTCATGGGTCCCGGATCCTCGCCCGCGATCTCGCTGAGGGCCCGGTGGATGTTGACCAGGCCCGGGCCGCAGATCAGGCGTTCGTTGGAAACGCGACCGAACTGTGCGGAAAGGCGCTCCAGGATCTGGATCTCCTCCGGGGTGCCCGGGGGAAAGCTGGCGTGGCCGCCTTCCGATTCGAGGGGGTGCGCGCGCCCCTCGCGAATCATCAGTCCGCCGGCACCGAGGCCCGTTCCCGGTCCCATCACCGCGTACGTGCGATGGTCTGCGCCATCCGGCGGTGTCCACGTGGCGCCTCCGATCAAGGTGACGTCCTCGGGGCGGAGCAGGGTGATCGCCATCGCCTGGGCGGCAAAATCATTGATCAGTGTCAGCGAGTCGAACCCCAGCATGGCGCAGGTACGGCTGCGCGAGATGACCCACGGGTGGTTGGTGATGCGTGCCTCGTCGCCGTCCACGCGACCGGCGACGGCAAACACGCCGCGGCTGGCCTGCGCTTCCACGCTCTGCAGGTAGTGGCGGGCAGCATCGGCGAGCGAAGGGAAATCCGCGACGGCGAATTCGCGCACGGTCTCCATTGCCAGCGGCGCCTCGTCTGGGCCGCCCGACAGCGCGAACCGCGCGTTGGTGCCCCCGATGTCCGCCAGCAGGATGCCCGTGCGGGTCATGGATAGGCTCCCTCGGCGGCGTCTGGCTCGCCGTGAGGCGGGACGGCGGAGCAGGGGATGGACGCGTGCGGGTCGGTGGCCATGGGCATTCGCGGATGGCTCGGGCGCGGGCCCGGCGCGGTGGACATGGGGTGAGTGTGCCCGGTTCCGCGCCAAAATGACAGCGCTGGACAATATCGGTCGCCGCAGGCCCGACAGGTCCTCCTGGACCACGCCAGCCGACCGGCTGCATGGTCCTGCGCAAAGCAAAAGGGCCGGCATGGCCGGCCCTTCGCTGATGCGGCTTCCGCTAACCGTCAACCTTGCTGTGAGGCAATCCAGCGGTCCACCTTCCGCTCGAGCACGGACAACGGCACGGCGCCGTCCTTGAGGACCTCGGCGTGGAACGCGCGCACGTCGAAACGGTTGCCCAATGCGCGCTCGGCGCGCGCCCGCAGTTCCTTGATCTTCAACTCGCCGATCTTGTACGCCAGCGCCTGGCCGGGAATGGCCATGTAGCGTTCGGCCTCCGCCGTGGCCTGCGTTTCGCTCTCGGCCGAATTGTCGAGCATGTACTTGATCACCTGCTCGCGGGTCCAGCCCTTGCTGTGCAGGCCGGTGTCCACCACCAGGCGGATCGCACGCCACAGCTCGTTCTGCAGGTAGCCGAAGTAGTCGTACGGGTCGGTGTACACGCCGAGGTCCTTGCCCAGCGACTCGGCGTACAGGCCCCAGCCTTCGGAGAATGCGGTTTCGCCGCCGAAACGGCGGAACTTGGGCAGGTTGGTCAGCTCCTGCTGCAGCGCGATCTGGAAGTGGTGGCCGGGGATCGCCTCGTGCAGGTACAGGTCCTCGGCATCCCACGTCTTGCGGGTGGGCAGGTCATAGGTGTTGACGTAGAAGATGCCTGGACGGGTGCCGTCCTCGCTCGGGCTCATGTACGAACCGCCGGCCGCCGACTGCGCACGGAACGGCTCGACCGGGCGGATCTCGAACGGCGCCTTGGGCACCAGCGAGAACTGTTCCGGGATCTTGGCGTTGATCTTCGCCTCGAGGCCGCGGTAGTGGGCTAGCAGCGCTTCTTCGCTCTTGAAGCTGAAGCGCTTGTCGTTCTGCATGAACTTGAAGAAGGCCTGCAGGTCTCCCTTGAAGCCAACCTCCGCGATCAGCTTGCGCATTTCGCCGTGGATGCGCGCGACTTCGTCCAGGCCGATCTGGTGGATCTGTGCCGGCGTCAGGTCGGTCGTCGTCGACGTGCGCGCGTTGTAGGCGTACCAGGCGTCGCCGTCGGGAAGCGCCGCCATGCCCGCGCTGGTGCGCGTCTTGGGCATGTATTCGTCCTTGATGAAGCTGCGAAGGCGCTTGTAGGCCGGCAGCAATTCGCCCTCGATCATCTGCCGGTACTCGGCGGTGATGCGTGCCTTGTCCGCATCGGAGAATGAAGCGGGCAGGTTCTTCACCGGCATCCAGAACAGGGTGTCATCGGCCTTGGGCTTGATCAGCGCATCCAGCTGCGGCAATACCTTGACCATCAGGGCCCGCGGCTGCACCACGCCCGACTGCATGCCTTCGCGGCTATTGGCGATGGCCTGGTCGAACAACTCCGGGATGCGCGCGCCGCGCTTGCGCCAGTTGTCGTAGTCCTGCACCGTCTTGAACGGCTGCGCGCCCGTGCCCGAGCCCAGTTGCACCGCCATCGCGGCGATGTTGTAGAACTGGTTGATCGGCTGCTGCCAACCCGGGAAGCGGTCGCCCTCCAGGGCCAGCTTTGCATCGCGGACGAAGATCTCGTAGCTGAGCAGATCCTGGCCGGTGAGGCCTTCGGGGCCGATCGACTCGATCGTCTTCAGCCAGCGCTCGGTGAAAGCGCGGCCTTGTGCGCGATAGTCAGCGGAGAAGAAGTTGGGCAGCTGGTCGTTGTAGCGGGGGTCGCCCTGGAACGTGGCCGCCAGCGGATTGAGCTTGAGCTGCTCTTCCCAGTACTGCTCGTACAGCGCGGTCAGTCGGGTGGCCTTGTCCTGCGCGGGGGCGGTTTGTGCCGGTGCCGTGGCCGATGGGGTGGTCGGCGCGGTGGCGCAGCCGGCCAGCGTGGCGGCCAGCGCCAGTGTCAGCAGCGAAAGGGAGGGCAGGCGGTGCAGCATGGGTGGCTCCGGCTCGGGGTGATTGCCCAGAGCCTCGCCCGCCCGCGACCCTCACGGCATGGGCCAAAGGTCACCCAAACGCGATCAGAGAGCGGCTTCGGCCCGGAGTTGGTCCGCGCGGGCCTGGCCCAGGTAGCGGACGATGGCGGCGCGCATCAGGTAGATCAGTGGGATCAACGCGATGGCGGCGACCATCTTGTACAGGTAGTTGACCGTGCTCACGGCCATGAACAGAGACATCGACCACTTCTGTGGTCCGAGCACGAACGCGATGTACAGCACCACGAAGCTGTCGACCAGTTGCGACACGGCCGTCGACCCGGTGGCGCGCAGCCAGACGTGCCGTTCGCCCGTGGCGTGGCGGATGCGGTGGAACACCGTGACATCGATCAACTGGCCGAGGATGAACGCCACCAGCGAACCGGCGATGGTCCACAGTCCCTGGCCGAACACCGCAGCAAAGGCCGCCTGGTAGTCCGGCACGCCCTGCGCCTGCGCCGCGCCCACCCACCAGCTGGCAGGCGCCAGCCAGATGGCCGCGAATGCGAACGCAAAGCCATAGGCGATCAGCCCGGCCGCCAGCCACGAGATCATGCGGACGCCTCGGCGGCCATAGAACTCGTTCACCACGTCTGTCATCAGGAACACCACCGGCCACAGCAGAGTTCCCGCAGTGAAACTCAGCGAGCCACTCTGGCCGAACAGATCCCATTCAAAGGGTGGCAGGCCCAGGGTGTCTTCGAGGGCGAAGATCTTGACTCCGATGAATTCCGCCAGCGCCGCGTTCACGCAGAAGAATGCCGCCAGCGCGACGAACAATCGGGCCGCGCGGTCACCCAGCACGTGCGCGGACATCAGCCCGGGTCGACCGCGGTTTGTGGGACCGAGAACGGGATGGTCTCAGGGGACACCGCACCGCCGGAAATGATGAAGCTCATCGCCTGGTCAACGGTCCAGTCGGTGGGGGTGATCTTCTCCACCGGCACGATCTCGAGGTAGCCCGACGTCGGATTGGGCGTGGTGGGTACGTAGACCGCAGCCAGTTCGCGTCCAGTGCCTTGCTCGCGCAGCACGCGGGTCACGAATCCTATGGACTTCATCTCCGTGTGCGGAAAGTCGATGAGCACGACACGCTGCGTGCCATCGGGTTTAGTCTGCAGGATGTCGAGCAGTTGGCGCGCACTGCCGTAGATGATGTTGGCGAACGGCACTCGCTGGATGAGCGACTCAAACCAGCGCAGCAGGCGCTGGCCGAACACGCGGCGTGCCATCAGGCCTGATAGCAGGATCACGCCCAGCGTGGCCAACAGGGCGATGCCGTATTGCACCCAGGGCTCCACCAGCCAGTTCAAGGTGCCCGGATACGTCAGGGCCAGGTCTTCCAGCAGGGGCGTCGTGAACGGGTGGCTGATGTCCGACAGCAGGACAAAGACGAACTTGACGACGACCCAGGTGAGCCAGATCGGAAGGAGCGTGAGCAGGCCGGTGATGAACAGCCGTTGCAGGGTGGGTTTGCGCATGGGCGCCATTGTATAGGCGCCCGGAACGCTAGAGTTCGCGCACCAGCCGGAAGCCTATGTCGTCATAGCCACGGTCCGCTATGAGCGTGCGGCTGCCCTGCTTGTTGCGCCAGGACGCCCCCAGGGCGACACGCCGGGAACAGCTGGTCCCGCAATCCGCGGACCACAATGAAACAGGCCGGTCGCCCGTTTCAGCGTCCACGGCGCGCGACTCGGCGGAGGACGGCAGGCGGTAGCGATGTCCCGTATGCTGGCTGCGCCAACGTGCATACGCCTCCGCATCGGCAAGGGAGA
>CBFGOS010000011.1:0-19596 GCA_965650425.1 uncultured Lysobacter sp.
CATCGCGTTCTCGCTGCGCCGCTGTCGCGCCCAACGTGCCAGCCGCATGCGAGTGCCTACGTCGCTGCCCTCCGCCTCGCGCAACGTCGCGCGTAGCGCCGTCACATCCCGCAGCCCGAGATTCACGCCTTGGCCGGCCAGCGGGTGCACCGCATGCGCCGCGTCGCCGATGATCGCAACGCGTCCGGCCACGGCCTGCTGCGCCAATTGCAGGCGCAGCGGAAACGCCGCGCGACGCGAGGTCGCGCGCATCGCGCCCAAGGGCCCGTCGAAAGCGCGTTCCAGCGCGCGCAGGAACGTGGCGTCATCCATTGCCAGCACGCGTTCGGCTTCCGCATCCGGCAACGTCCAGACGATCGAGCTGCGCCGACCGGCTTCCCCGCCCGCGCCGGCGCCTTCGACAAACGGCAGGAACGCCAGCGGCCCCGAGGGCAGGAACCGTTGCCAGCACGTGGCCTGGTGCGGGTGTTCGTGATCGATGAAGGCCACCACGCCGCGCTGGTGGTACGCGTGACCGTGCACCGCCACGCCGGCCAGTTCGCGCACGCGTGACGCGGCACCATCGGCCGCGACGACCAGCCTCGCGCGCAGGCGTCGCCCGCTGCCCAGCTCCACGGTTGCCGAGCTCTCGTCCTGCTCCAGCGCCACCACCTGCTCAGGGCAATGCACGCGCACGCCCGCCGCCGTCTGCGGCGCCCACAGGCGATCCACCAGCAGGCCATTCTCGACGATCCACCCCAGCTCACGGCGTGCGAACGCGTCCGCCTCGAACCGGATGGGCGCGCCACCGGCGGCGTCCCATACGCACATGCGTCGGTACGCTTGCGCGCGCGCCTTCAGCACCGCACTCCAAACGCCTACGCTGTCGAGCAGGGCAGCGTTGTCCGGCGCGAAGGCGTAGACACGCAGGTCAGGCTCGTCCTCTCGCCACGGTGCGGGCTCGCGCGCCTCCACCAGCGCCACCTGCAGGCCGTCCCGGGCGAACGCCAACGCGGCTGCGGCGCCAACGACACCCGCCCCCACCACCACCACATCCAACAGGTCACGACGACTCATGCGCTCGCCCTCCGGCACAGCGCAGGCACGTCGCCCCGGTAGCCCAATGCCCCGCCCACCAACGCCGACTGCACGGACGGCAGGCGCCCCACCGCGAACAGCCCCAGGCTGCGCAAAGGCCGCATCAACGACGTCGGGTTGCTGGTCAGCCGCGCGAGGCCATCGGAAAACGCCAGCGTGCGCTCGCGGTCTTCGCGACGACGGCTCACATAGGCGTCCAGCAATGCCGTTGCACCGCAGTCGGCACCAGCATCCGCCGCGCGTGCCGCTTCGATCAGCTCCGCCAGGGTCAACGCATCGCGCAGGCCCAGGTTGAAGCCCTGCGCGCCAATCGGGTGGATGGTCTGCGCGGCATTGCCCATCAACACGGTGCGCGGCGCGACCAGCCGCTCGGCCAGCACGCGCACGGCCGGGTACACCGACGGCACACCGGCGGCGAGGAAGCGCCCTGCGCGCCAGCCGAACACGCGCTGCACGCGTTGCAAGAAAGCATCAGGGGCCATCGCAGCCACCGCTTCCACCTCGTCGTTGGCCACGCCATGGATCAGGCCGTAGTGGCGATCACCGCGGGGCAGCAAGGCCGTCGGCCCGGCATCGGTCAGTCGCTCGAATGCGGTGCCATCCACCGCCCGGTCTGTACGAAGGCGGGTAACGAACAGGTGGTGCCCATAGTCGTGCTCGACCGTGCCGATCCCCAGCGCGTCACGCACCCCGCTGCGAGTGCCATCCGCGCCAACCAGCAGGCGGGCGCGGAGGATGCGCTCGCCGGCCTCGTCCAACACGCGAACACTGCGAGCGGCCCCATCGGCGGCATCGTCGACCAGGCCGGCGAAGCGTACGGGACGGTAGCGCACCAGCCGCGGCAACTCCGCCAGGCGCGCTTCCAGCGCCTCGCCGAAGTCGCGCGCCACCACCACCTGCCCGAACGCTTCACGGTCGTATTGGCGGGCGTCCAGCAGCACCCGGCCGAAGTCGCCCTCGCGGCTGACATGGATACGCTGGATGGCGCCGCTCGGCGTCCGCAGCTTCTGCATCACGCCGAGCGCGGTCAGGGCGTTGACCGTAGCCTCGGCGAACGACAGGTTGCGCTCGTCGAATACCGGCGGCAGGCCACCTGGCGGAGAGGCCTCCACCAGGCCGACATCCAGCCCCAGCCGGTCGAGGGCAATGGCCAGACTGGAGCCCACCAGGCCGCCACCGACGATCAACACGTCGTGCAGCGGGACGGGCGTTTGGGCGGGGACATGCCCCGGTGGGGAAGAGGTCTCGGGCATTGCGTTATGCTAACGGTTCCTGCCCCACCGCACCGCGAAGACCATGAAAGCCACCGCCCCCAACGCCTCGTCCGCCCACCGCACGTTTGCCCCGGGCCCGCTGTTGCTGGCGACGCTGATCTTCGTGGCCGCGCTGACCCGCCTGCTGCCGCATCCGCCCAACTTCTCGCCGGTGGCGGCCATCGCGCTGTTCGGCGGCGCCTATTTCGCCGCGCGCCACTGGGCCCTGATCGTGCCGCTGGCGGCGCTGCTGGTATCCGACCTCGCCCTGGCCGCGATCAATGGTGGCGACTACGCCTCGTGGTTCGGCGGCCTGTCGATGTGGCTGGTGTATGCCTGCACCGCGCTGACCACCGTGCTCGGCTTTGGCCTGCGCAGCAAGGTGAGCGGTGGCCGGGTGCTGGGCTACTCGCTGCTGGGCACCGCGATCTTCTTCCTGGTCACCAACTTCGGCGCATGGCTGGGCTCCCCCACCTACCCGCAGACGCTGGGCGGCCTGGGCATGGCTTACGTGGCCGGCATCCCGTTCCTCAAGTGGAGCGTGGCCAGCACCCTGTTCTACGCCGCGATCCTGTTCGGCGGTTTCTCGCTGCTGCGCCAGTGGGCGCCGTCGCTGCGCGCCCAGACCGCCTGATCGTCGGGCGCCATGGGCAACCGCCTTTCGAAGATCTACACCCGCACCGGCGATGACGGCAGCACCGGCCTCGGCGATGGCACCCGCACCGGCAAGGATTCCGCGCGCGTCAACGCCTACGGCACGGTCGACGAGGCCAACTCCTGCATCGGCCTGGTGCTGGCCAGCGAGCTGTCGGATGACATCCGCAGCCTGTTGACCGCGATCCAGCACCAGTTATTCGACCTTGGCGGCGAGCTGTGCATCCCGGGCCATGCGGCCATCTTCGACGCCGACATCGAGCGCCTCGAGGCGTACATGGACGCGCTCAACGAAACCCTGCCGCCGCTCAAGGAGTTCATCCTGCCCGGCGGCGGCGAGGCGGCTGCCCGTTGCCACATCGCCCGCACGGTGGTGCGCCGCGCCGAGCGCGAGGCGGTGGCCCTGGCCCGCGTCGAGGCCGTGCGTCCGGAGGCGGTGCGCTACCTCAACCGCCTGTCCGACCTGCTGTTCGTGCTCGCACGCGTGCTGGCCCGCGCCAGTGGCCACGGCGAAGTGCTCTGGAACCACGAGCGGCGCAAAGCCTGAGCCGTGCGCATCTACAGCCACCCGGCCTGCCTGCTCCATGACCCCGGTGAGGGCCACGCCGAACGCCCCGCCCGCCTGACCGCCGTCACCGAGGCGCTGCGCGACGCACTGCCGGCACTGGATTGGCACGAGGCGCCACGCGCCAGCCGCGGCCAGCTGCTACGCGTGCACGGCGACGACCTGCTGGCGCTGGTGCTGGATACCGACCAGCATTTGTTGATGGAGCCCATCCCGCTGGACCCGGACACGTTCCTGTCCGCCGGCTCGGCCGAAGCCGCGTTGCGCGCCGCCGGCGCCGGCGTGGCTGCGGTGGACGCGGTGATGTCGGCCAAGATCCGCCGGGCGTTCTGCGCCGTGCGCCCGCCCGGACACCACGCCACCGACTCGGTGGCCATGGGGTTCTGCCTGTTCAACAACATCGCGGTCGCCGCGGCCCACGCCTGCGACAAGCACGGCCTGACGCGCGTGGCCGTAGTCGATTTCGACGTGCACCACGGCAACGGCACCCAGGCCATCTTCGATACCGATCCGCGCGTGATGTACCTGAGCAGCCACCAGCTGCCGCTCTACCCGGACTCCGGGCATGCCAACGAGCGCGGTGTGGGCAACATCGTCAACGTGCCGCTGCCACCGGGTACCGGCAGCGCCGATTTCCGCCGCCGCTGGAGCGAACAGCTGCTACCCGCGCTGGATGCGTTCCGCCCCCAGCTGCTGCTGATTTCCGCATGCTTCGATGCCCACCGCCTCGATCCCCTGGCGCAGCTGGAGTTGGACACGGACGATTTCCGTTGGGTCACCGAACAACTGGTCGGCGTGGCGTTGCGGCACGCCCAGGGCCGCGTGGTGTCGATGCTGGAAGGCGGCTACGACCTCACCGCGTTGCGCGAGGCGACCGTGGCCCACGTGGCCGCGCTACGGGAGTAGCTGCGGCACGAAACCCAATGCGGCGGAGTTGATGCAGTAGCGCAGGCCCGTCGGCCGCGGGCCGTCTGGAAAGACGTGCCCCAGGTGGGAGCCGCACCCGGCGCACTTCACCTCCACGCGCGCCATCCCGTGGCTGTCGTCGGCATGTTCGGTCACCGCGGCCGGGTCGATCGGCTGCCAGTAACTGGGCCAACCGCTGCCGGAATCGTACTTGGCACCCGAGGCGAACAAGGGCGCTGCACAGGCCGCGCAGACGTAGGTACCGGCCTCCTTGTGGTTCCAGTAGCGCCCGGTAAAGGCGCGCTCGGTGGCCGAGCATCGGCACACCGCGTATTGCTCCGGCGTAAGCCGGGCCTGCCATTCGGCATCGGTGGTGGGTAGGGACTCGCGGGGCATCACAACTCCGGGGAACGGGGATCTTGGTCCTGCTGGCCGGGCATTTTGCCGGCCTTCATTGCCGGGCAACGGCCCGATGGGGCAAGCTAGCGGTCATTTTTCGCACAATGGATGAGCGCGTGCGCCCTAGCCTCCGCCTGCTGCCGTTATCGCTGTGTATTGCGATGGCCCTGCCGGCCCATGCCGACGACCAGGAAGACTGGGGCCTTTGCCCCATCGAGGACATCGTCCCCCCATTCGCCGATGCGCCGCCGGCCACCGGCCTGCCGGGCATCCGTATCCAGCAACCCACGGACATCGAAGGCGATGCACTGGCGGCGACCGAATCGCGTGAGTCGGTCTTCCAGGGCAATGTCGCACTGAGCCGCGGTGACCAGTTCCTGGGTACCGACAAGCTGACCTACAACAGCGAAACCGGAAACTACTCGGCCGAAGGCAGCGTGCGCTACCAGGACTCTGGCATGCGCATCGTCGCCGAGCGCGCCGAAGGCAACCAGGACGCGGACACGCACACCATCCACGACCTGCGCTACCAGCTGACGCAGCGGCGGGGCAACGGCGGTGCCGACCGGATCGAGCTGAGCGGCGCGCATGGCGCACTGGTCGGCTCGACCTACTCCACGTGTCCGCCTTCGCAGCGCGCATGGGAACTGCAGGCACGGCGCATCGACGTGGACAGCGACGAAGGCATGGCGGTCGCCCGTGGCGCCACGCTGCGCATCGGCAAGGTCCCCGTGCTGTACGTGCCATGGTTCATGTTCCCGGTCGACGACCGGCGGCGCACCGGCCTGCTCTATCCATCGGTCTCGATGTCCGGTCGCAACGGTTTTGACTGGAAGCAGCCGATCTACCTGAACCTGGCGCCCAACTACGATGCAACGATCATCCCGCGGGTGATGAGCAAGCGCGGCGCCGTGCTGGGCGGCGAGTTCCGGTGGCTTTACCCCGAAGGACGCGGACAGGTCTCGGGCAACTGGATGCCCGACGACGCGCTGCCCCGCAACGAGCCTTGGCGGTACCTCAACGACCTGTCGGGCAACCCGATTCCCGGCGCTTCGTTGCCGGACAAGAACCGCGGTCAGCTCCGGTTGTCCGCCTTGCATGGCCTTGGTCCGCAATGGCACTCGCGCGCGGACGTGGGCTGGGTCAGCGATACGCACTACCTGGAAGACTTCAGCAGTTCGTCGATCGGCGTGTCCTCGTACTTCCTGCAGAGCACGATGGGCCTGTACGGTCGAGGCCGGAACTGGGACGCGGAGGTCAGCACCACCTACACCCAGCTGGCGGACTACACGCTGACCGAAGGCAACCTGCCGTACCACCGCCTGCCGCGCGCGGCCCTCAACTGGGCGCAACCGCTGGGCTGGTTCCTGGCCGGCGTCAATGCCGAAGCGGTGCGGTTCCAGCACGAGGTCTTTGATGCGGGCAGCCGCCTGGACATCAAGCCGTTCGTCAGCATGCCCCTGGAAGGGGCCAGCTGGTTCCTGACCCCGAAGGTGGCGTGGCGCTACACCGGCTACCAGCTGGACAACGGGCTCGCGGCGTCGCTGGGCGACAAGACCCCAAGCCGTAGCCTGCCCATCTACTCGCTCGATGCCGGCCTGTTCTTCGACCGCCACACCGAGATCCAGGGCGACGCCTACCTGCATACGCTGGAGCCGCGCATCTACTACCTCAACGTCCCCTACCGGGACCAGAGTGGGCTGCCGCAGTTCGACACCAATCCGATGACCTTCAGCTGGGGCCAGCTGTTCCGCGACAACCGGTATACCGGCGCGGACCGGCAGACCGACGCCAACCAGCTGACCATGGCGGTCACCAGCCGCCTGATCGCCGAGGAAGACGGGCGCGAGCGCCTGACCGCCAGCCTGGGCCAGATCCAGTACTACGACGAGAGCCGTGTCACCACGCCGGGCGAGATCCCCGTGGCGCGCGGCAAGTCCGCGTGGGTCGCCGACATCGGCGTCTCACCTGGCGATCGCTGGAGCATCAACGCCGCCTACCAGTGGGATCCCAAGCTGCGTGGCCAGGACCTGGCCAGCCTGCGCGCCCGCTACCTGTTCGGCGACAACGGCGTGGCCAACTTCGGCTACCGGTATCGTCGCAACACCGCGTTCCGTCCCGGCATCGACCCGGAATCCAGCAAGGACCTGCTGGAACAGGTCGACTTCTCTTTCCTGTACCCCGTCACGCCCAACTGGAGCGTGGTCGGCCGCTATTACTACTCGCTGCTCGACAAGAAGGAACTCGAGACCATCGCCGGTGTCCAATGGGAAAGCTGCTGCCTTGCGGTGCGCCTGATCGGCCGTCGCTACGTCCGCAACCGTACCGGTGACTTGAACAATTCGTTCATGCTGGAGTTCGAGCTGAAGGGCCTGGGATCGGCCGGCCAGGACACGGAGCGTGTCCTGCGCCGTGGTATCCTCGGTTACGAACGCGACGACCTCTATCTGGTGCCGCCGTCCCACGCGACCCGCGGCAGCGTCGACCCCTCCCCCGACTCGAGCCCATGAAGAAACTACTCGCGCCCGTCCTCGCCGCCGCGCTGCTTGCAGCGTCCGTCCACGCCCAGGAAGTCCAGACCTTGGACGGCATCGCCGCCGTGGTCGACGAGGACGTCATCCTGCGCAGCGAACTCCAGCGTGCCGTCGCCAACATCCGCCAGCAGTACGCCGGGCGCGAAAACCAGTTGCCGCCGGCCGACGTGCTGGAGCGGCAGGTGATGGAACGCCTGGTGCTGATGAAGCTGCAGGTCGCTCGCGCCCAGTCCACCGGCGTGCGCGTTGCCGACCAGGAGATTGACCGCGCCATTGCCGGCATCGCCCAGCAGAACCGCACCACGCCCGAGCAGTTGCGCGCCCAGCTGGCCCGCGACGGCATCGCATACAGCGACTTCCGCACCTCCATCCGCGACGAACTGATTGTCCAGCGCCTGCGCCAGCGCTTCGCGCAGAGCCGCATCACCGTCAGCGATGCCGAAGTGGAAAACGCGCTGGCGGCCCAGAGCGCAGGTGGCGTCCAGTATCGCCTTGCGCACATCCTGGTCGGCCTGCCGGAGGCCGCCACGGCCGATCAGATCGCCACCGCGCAGAAGAAGATCGATGGCGTGAAGACCCTCATCGACAAGGGTGAGATGGACTTTGCGGCCGCCGCGGTGCGCTACTCCGACAGCCCCAACGCGCTGGAAGGCGGCGACCTGGGCTGGCGCGGCACGGACGAGATTCCGGCCGCCTTTGCCCGCCTGATCGGCGGGATGAAGCCGGGTGATGTCACGGCGGCCATCCGTGGCCCCAGTGGCTTCCAGTTGTTGAAGCTGGTGGAGGTCCGGGACGCCTCCAAGGCGGCACCTTCGCTGGTGACCCAGTTCCATGCGCGCCACATCCTGGTGCGGGTGGACGAAGACACCACCGAAGCCCAGGCCCGCGCAAAGATCGAAACCCTGCGTGCACGTATCGCAGGCGGCGCCGATTTCGCGCAGGTGGCCAAGGACAGCTCGGAAGATCCTTCGTCGCAAATCAAGGGCGGCGACCTAGGTTGGTTCACCGAAGACCAGTTCGGTCCGGACTTCGGCCAGCCGGTCGCGGCCCTGGCCGACGGGCAACTGTCGCAGCCGGTTCGCACGCAGGCGGGCTGGCACTTGATCGAGCGTCTGGAATCGCGCCAGACCAACGTGGGCGACGAGAACCGCCGCGCGCAGATGCGCGAGACCATTGGCCGCCGCAAGCTCGAGGACGAGTGGAACCGTTACCTGCGCGAGATGCGTGGCGAAGCGTTCGTCGACGTGCGCACCGGCGCTACGGCCAGCGGCGGCTGACATGACGACGCCCCGGCTCGCGCTGGTCCCGGGAGAACCGGCCGGCGTCGGGCCGGAGCTCTGCGTGCGGCTGGCGCAACAGCCGCGCGATTACACCCTGACCGTGTTCGGCGATGCGGCCACGCTGCGCGCCGCTGCTGAGCTGCTGCAGCTTCCGTTGCAACTGACGCATCCCGACCAAGCCGGCTGCGAGGCGGGCACGCTGGCACTGGTCGAAATGCCGAACGCCGTCGGCGTTGCCTTCGGCCAGCCGGATCCGCGCAATGCCACTGCAGTAATCGGCGCGCTGCGCTCCGCCGCCGATGGCTGCCTGAGCGGCGCATTCGATGGCGTGGTTACCGGACCGGTCAACAAGGCGACCATCAACGACGGTGGCATCCCGTACACCGGCACCACCGAACTGTTGGCCGAGCAGGCGCGGTGCGATGTGGTGATGATGCTGGCCAACGACATCGTGCGCGTGGCCCTAGCCACCACCCACCTGCCGCTGCGCGAGGTACCGGATGCAATCACGCCGGCCCTGTTGGAGCGGGTGCTGCGCATCACCCATGCCGCCATGCGCCGTGATTTCGGCTTGGCCGATCCCGTCATCGCCGTACTGGGCCTCAACCCGCACGCGGGCGAAGCCGGACACCTGGGCCACGAGGAGATCGCGGTCATCGCGCCGGTGATCGCCGCGTTGCGCGATGAAGGCATGCAATTGGTCGGGCCGTTGCCGGCCGATACCGCGTTCCTGCCCAACAAGCTGCGCGGCTTTGACGCTGTGCTGGCCATGTACCACGACCAAGGCCTGCCGGTGCTCAAGTACAGCGGCTTCGAGCGCGCGGTGAACCTGACGTTGGGCCTGCCCTACCCCCGCGTGGCGGTGGACCACGGCACGGCCTTCGACCTCGCCGGCACCGGGCGCGCGGACCCCTCCAGCCTGTTCGCCGCGGCCCAGGCCTGTGCGGCAATCGCGCGCAGCCGCAAACAGCGCGCGGACTGATTCCCCGGCATCGATCCCACGACCCGCGGTCTCGCCGCGTATCATGTCGGCCTTCCCCGCCAAGAACGGCGGCGGCCCTCCGCCGCGACACTGGATTCCGACATGAGCGGCTCCCGCCATCCGCATCACGCCCCGCCGCGCCACGGCGCAGCCGGCACCGGCAAAGGCTTCACCGAGCCGGCAAAGAAGAGCCTCGGCCAGCACTTCCTGGTGGACCGCAACGTCATCGACAAGATCGTCCAGGCGGTGAACCCGAAGGACGACGACCGCCTGGTCGAGATCGGCCCCGGCCAGGGCGCGATCACGTTCCCACTGCTCGACCGCCACGGGCGCCTCACCGTCATCGAGTTCGACCGCGACCTGATCTTCCCGCTGACCGAGGCGGCGCAGGCCCACGGCACGCTGCGGGTTATCCACCGCGACGTGATGCAGGTGGATTTCACCGCGCTGGCGCAGGACGAGGGCCACCATGCCGATCCGCGCCTTCGCCTGGTCGGCAACCTGCCCTACAACCTGTCGTCGCCGATCCTGTTCCACGCACTGGAACACGCGGCGGCGATCCGCGACATGGTGTTCATGCTGCAGAAGGAAGTGGTGGACCGCATGGCCGCCGAACCGGGCAGCAAGGTGTATGGCCGTCTCAGCGTGATGCTGCAGGCCTACTGCCACGTCACGCCGCTGTTCGACGTGCCCCCGGGTGCGTTCCGCCCGCCACCGAAGGTGGACTCGGCGGTGGTCAAGCTGGTGCCGCGTGCGCCGGAGACCATCGGCATCCGCGACCACGCGCTGTTCGCGCGGGTCGTGCGCGACGCGTTCGGACAACGTCGCAAGACCTTGCGCAATGCGCTGTCGCAGGTATGCGATGCCGCGGCAATCGAAGCCGCGGGCGTGCGCCCGGACGCCCGCGCGGAGCAACTGCCGGTCGCGGATTTCGTGCGCCTGGCGAACCTGCTTGTTGAGCGGGGGGCTGCCACGCCTGTGGAATGATGCAGGCCTCGTCAGGCCCGCAGTCCGCGTCAAGGCACGGTCGCTCCTTGTCCAAGGTGGGGGGCCCGCATCGGCTCGATGTGCCCAGCGTCTCCCCACGGTGCGCTTCCGCATCAGTCGGACCCGCAGCCGCCACCCCGTCACAACGAAGGGCAATGCGCACGTTTCACGATGCATTGCTTACACTGTGCGCATGGATCGCTGCACGCCCTACGCACTGGACATCGACGTCATCACCCGCTACCTCGACGAACAGTCGGAGCCGGAGCAGGACCGTTACGTCTTCGCCTACACCATCCACATCCGTAACAGCGGCAGCGTGCCCGCGCGGCTGCTGACCCGCCGCTGGGTGATCACCGATGCCAACGGCAAGGTGCAGGAGGTCGAAGGCGAAGGCGTGGTCGGCGAGCAGCCGTGGCTGCGTCCCGGCGAGGACTTCGAATACACCTCCGGCGCCGTACTGGAAACCGACCTGGGCACCATGCAGGGCAGCTACCACCTGTTGGCCGACGACGGCACGCAGTTCGACGCGCCCATTCCCGCGTTCACCCTGACCGTGCCGCGCACGCTGCACTGAGGCCCACGCCATGACCACCTGGGCCATCGGCGACCTGCAGGGCTGCTACGACGCCACCCAACGCCTGCTCGAGGCAATCCGCTTCGACCCGGCGCAGGACCGGCTGTGGTTCTGCGGCGACCTGGTCAACCGCGGCGGGCAATCGCTCGAGACGCTGCGGCTGGTGCACTCGCTGCGCGACAACAGCCACGTGGTGCTCGGCAACCACGACCTCTCGCTGCTGGCCATCGGCGAGCGTCGCGAGGAAGAGCAGCGCAAGGTCAACCCGGACCTGCAGCGCATCGTGCTGGCCGAAGACCGCGACACCCTGCTGGGCTGGCTGCGGCGGCAGGAGCTGGTGCACGTGGATCGGGAACTGGGATGGATGATGGTGCATGCCGGCCTGTCGCCGCAGTGGACCACGCAGCAGGCGGAGCGCCACGCGCGCGAGGTTGAAGAGAAACTGCAGGGCCCGCAGTTCCAGCGTCTGCTGAAGAACATGTACGGCGACAAGCCGGCGTGGCACCCCAAGCTGGCGGGCATGGACCGGTACCGCGCGATCATCAACATCATGACCCGGCTGCGCTATTGCTCGCCGCGCGGTCGCATCGCGTTCGAGGACAAGGGTGCGCCGGGCACGCAGCCGGTGGGCCTGTACCCATGGTACGAGGTGCCGGGACGCGTTGAGCGCGACCTCAAGGTCGTGTGCGGCCACTGGTCGACGTTGGGCTTGTTCATTGGCCATGGCGTGCACGCCATCGACACCGGCGCGGTGTGGGGCGGCAAACTGACGGCGCTGCAACTGGACACGCAGGAGCTGCGGATCGTGCAGGTGCCGGGGCGCGACGTGCCGGCGACACCGCCCCGTCCGCGGCCGCCATACCACCCGGGCAACCGTGACCAGCGCCAGCCGCCAAGGCCGGGCAACAACGGGCGCCGCAATGGGCGTGGCGAACAGCGCGGTGGACGTCCCCGTGGCCCGCAGGAGCGTCCGCGTCAGGAACCGGCGACCGAGCCTACGCAGGACTGAGCCGCCCTACGGCGGCAGCCTTGCGCCAAGGGGTTCAGAGCGCGCCCCCGGGCATGCGGATGCGCGGCCGTTGCCGGTACAGCCCGACGGCGACGTCGAGGACGATGAGCGCGATCACCAGTGCCAGCGCGCCCTTCGCGCCCTCGTCGGTGAGCGCGGCCTGGAAAATGGCGCCGCCGCCAATCCACCAGACGAGCAGTGCGATGAACGCGAAGGCCAAGCCCAGGTCCATGCGCCGGGTGAGTGCCGACCAGCGCCCGTGCGACAGCACCGCGACCCGCACCGCAAACACACCCAGCCACAAGGGCAGGACCCAGGGCGCGCGCAGGCGCAGGAAGTCCGCATCGAACGCGAAGACCTGCGGCAGTGGCGCGGGCATCGCGCTGGCGAGCCATGGCAGGCTGATCATGAAGGCAATGCCTGCCGCCATGGCGACGAGGCCCGATATCGCGGGCAGCCGCTCGACCCGATCGGGGTCGACGAGGCGGGGGCGCCAGGTCGGCTTGAACAGCCCCTTCGCGCGCAACCAGGCCGCCAGCAGCGCCATCGTGACCATGAACCCGGGCCACCAGAACGCCCCCAGGCCCCAGGACAACCACCACTGCGCGAGCGGCTGTCCGTCGAACACCCGGGGCAGGGTCAGCGCCCATTGCAGCGCCACGCCAAGCAGCGCCTGCCATGCAAAGGCCCGGGTCTGGTCGGCGGGAATGATCACGATGCCAGCCGGGCGATAACGCACGGCCACCTCTGCAGGCGTACCGAACTCGCGGAGCATCGCGAGCACCATGGCGTCATCGGCCGCCTTGCCCTCGACCTGCGCCCGATCGTCGAGCATTTCGGTCAGCAGCCCGCGCAATTCGACGCCGATCCCGGCACGCTCACGGCGCGGCAGGCGGCGAATGACATCGCCCACGTAGGCTTCGATCACGTCGTTGACGTTCATCGTTTGCTCCCTTCCAGCAGGTCGGCCATGGTCGCCACGAGGTTGGTCCACGAGGCCGTCAGTTCGGCGAGCAGCGCCTCGCCGGCGTCGTTCAGGCGGTAGTAGCGGCGTGGCGGGCCATCCTCGATCCGCCATTCGGACGACAGGACGCCCTGTGATTCAAGCCGGCGCAGCAGCGGATACAGCGTCCCTTCCTCGATGAGCATCCCGCGCTCGGCCAGCGCCTGTCGCAGGGAATAGCCGTATTGCGGCTGCTTCAGCCTGGACAGCACCGCCAGGACCAGCACCCCGCGCCGGAGGTCGGCCAGGTTGCCTTCCCTGCCGCTCGCACCCTTGCTCACCATGCGCCACCCACTACTGTTTGACGCACAGTACGATGGCGCGCCTACTGTGTCAAACACAGTAGGGGGACTATTCGCGGTCGTAATCGACAAAGGCAAACGCGTGCGCGTGCCGGGCATCCGCCGCATGGGCTTCGCGTGCGCTGACCCGCCACTCCGCCCGGTCGAAGGTCGGGAAGAACGCGTCGGCATCCTCGACCACCGTGTCGACGTGGGTCAGGTGCATGCGCGCGGCATGCGGCAGGCATAGCGCGTAGACCTCGCCGCCGCCGATCACGCACAACTCGGCCGCGCCTTCCCGCTCGGCAATGGACCTGGCTTCCTCGATGGACGCGACCGACTGCATGCCTTCAAATGGCACGCGGCCGTTGCGGGTCAGCACCAGGTTGAGGCGACCCGGCAGCGCGCGACCCAGCGACTCGGCGGTCTTGCGCCCCATCAGCACCGGCTTGCCAAGGGTCAGCGCCTTGAAGCGCTTCAGGTCGTCGGGCAGTCGCCACGGCAGTTCGTTGCCGCGACCGATGCCGTAGCGCCGATCCAGCGCCGCGATCAGCACCAGCGACACGCTCACACCGCCACCGGCGCCTTGATCGCGGGATGCGGGTCGTACCCTTCGATGCCGATGTCATCCCAGGTGAAGTCCAGGATGTCGTGGACATCGGGATTGAGCTTCAACGTCGGCAGTGCGCGTGGCTCACGGGTGAGCTGCTCGCGCGCCTGCTCGTAATGGTTGGCGTACAGGTGCGCGTCGCCCAGCGTGTGCACGAAATCGCCCACGCCCAGCCCGCACACCTGCGCCACCATGTGGGTCAGCAACGCGTAGCTGGCGATGTTGAACGGCACGCCCAGGAAGATGTCACCGCTGCGCTGGTACAGCTGGCAGCTGAGCTTGTTGTCCACCACGTAGAACTGGAAGAAAGCGTGGCAGGGCATCAACGCCATCTGCGGCAGGTCCGCGACGTTCCACGCCGACACGATCAGCCGGCGCGAATCGGGGTTGCGCTTGATCTCGTCGATCACCCAACGGATCTGGTCGATTTCCTGCCCGTCCGGACCCGCCCAGCGGCGCCATTGCTTGCCGTACACCGGACCCAGCTCGCCATCGGCATCGGCCCATTCGTCCCAGATGCTGACCTTGTGGTCCTTCAGGTACGCGATGTTGGTCTCGCCCTTCAGGAACCACAGCAATTCGTGCACGATCGAACGCAGGTGCAGTTTCTTGGTGGTGACCAGCGGGAAGCCTGCCTTGAGGTCGAAGCGCATCTGCCAGCCGAACACGCTGCGCGTGCCGGTCCCGGTGCGGTCGGACTTCTCGGCGCCATGTTCCAGCACGTGGCGCAGCAGGTCGAGGTATTGGTGCATTAGCAGATTCCCGGCCGAGGCGAGACCCGCCCGACCAACCACGCCGGGCGAGACCCGCTAATGGTATCCGCTCAGCGGCCAGCGCCGAGCGTGGGCGAGCGGCGCGACAGCCACAGCCAGAACAGGCCCAGCGCGATCAACGGCAGGCTCAGCACCTGGCCCATCGTCAGCCAGTCGAAGGCGAGGTAACCAATCTGCTGGTCTGGCACCCGCACGAATTCCACCAGGAAGCGGAAGCAGCCGTACAACAGGGCGAACATGCCCGAGACGGCATAGCGCGGCTTCGGCCGGCTGGAGAACCACCACAGCACCGCGAACATCACCAGACCCTCCAGCGCGGCCTGGTACAGCTGCGACGGGTGCCGCGCGAACTTGTCCAGCGCGCCGGTGGCGAATTCGGCCTGGATCTGCTCCGCACTCCAGCCGGCGAATTCCGGCGCGCGCGGGAATACCACGCCCCAGCCGGCCTCGGTCGGCTTGCCGAACAACTCGCCGCCGATGTAGTTGCCCAGGCGGCCGAAACCCAGCCCCGGCGGCACCAGCGGCGCCACGAAATCCACCGTGTCGAACAGGTGCAGGCCATGTCGGCGCGACCACCACCAACAGGCGACCACGACGCCGATCAGTCCGCCGTGGAAGCTCATGCCGCCCTCCCAGATGCGGAACAGCATCAGCGGGTCCTTCAACAGGTCGCCGAAGGAATAGAAGAGAACGTAGCCGATGCGGCCGCCCAGCACCACGCCGAGCATGGCGTAGAACAGCAGGTCGCCGAAGGCCTGTTCGTTGACGCCCGGGAGCCTGCCAGCGCGGACGCGGCGGTTGCCCAGCCACCACGCCAGGCCGAAGCCCAGCAGGTACATGATCCCGTACCAATGCACCTGCAGCGGACCGAGGCCGAAGGCGATGGGGTCGATGTCATGCAACTGGATCATGGGCGCTCGCGCGTTGGGCAATGGGAAGTATTGTGCCCGAGCGGTCTGCCCGCCGGGGTGTTGACCGCGTCTACGGGGAACGCCGTCATTCGCCCTCCTTTGCCGCGAACCGCCGGAGCTAACCGCGCCTCAGGTCGATGTGGCCCCTGGTGATCCGTCATGCACTCACAGCAGGTGCGGCCGATCGGGCAACTCGTTGCGGTCCACATCCCCTTCGCCACGCGGGAAGTGCTGCGCGATCAGGTTCGACATGGCCTCCACGGCGGCTTCGACCGCCTGCTCCGGTTCCCCGGCGCGCAGGCGCTCTTCCATCATCTGGCATACGCCGCGCCACTGCTCGGCACTGACGCACCCATCGAAGCCGCGGTCGGCGATGATCTCGATGCGGTGATCCGCCAACAGCAGATACAGCAGCACGCCGTTGTTGGCGCGGGTGTCCCACACGCCCAGACGGGCAAAAACTTCGCGCGCGCGCTGGTGGGCGGTCACGCCTGCCAGCACCGCCCGCGGGTGCAAATTGGGCTCGACGGCAAAGCAGATCTCGCCGGTGTGCCGGGCCTCGCCGGCGGCGATCAACGCCGCGATCCGTTGCAGGGCGTCCTCGGGGAACAAGCGCTTGGCCGAAGGCGCGAACAGGTGTTTGAGTACTCGCATCATCCGCCCTCGATCACCAGCTGCCGGAGGCGCCACCGCCCCCGCTCATGCCGCCGCCACCGGACCAGCCGCCTCCTCCACCGATACCGCCGCCCCCCCAGCCGCCGCCACCGCCGCCCCAACCACCGCCACCAAATCCGCCCCAGCCGCTGTCGCGGGCGAAGCGCCCGGTGGGCGCGCTGGCCAGACCCATGAAGAACCCCACGAGCGCGCCGATTCCGCCCACCAGCAAAAGCGAAGACATCAGCCACGCCACGCCACCCGCGGCGCCGGCACCCACCACGCCGCGCACGAACCGAGGTGCGCGACCGAACAGCGCGCGTGCGACCTGGGCGACGATGAACGCCACGAACAGCGCGAAGATCCAATCGCCGCCGCCATTGCCGCGATCCGCCTGCGGCTCCACCATCGGGGCCGGCAGGGCTTCACCATCGATGAGTTTGACCAGCGCGCCCGTCGCGTCGGTGATGCCGCCCGCATAGTCATTGGCGCGGAACTTCGGTACCAGGTATTCCTGGATGACCCGGATGGCGGTCGCGTCCGGAATCGCGCCCTCGAGCCCGTAGCCGACCTCGATACGCACCCGGCGGTCATCCTTGGCTACCACCAGCAGCACGCCGTCATCGACTTTCTCGCGCCCCAGCTTCCACTGGTCGAACGCCCGCACGGCGTACTGCGCGATGTCCTCCGGTTGCGTGGTCGGAACTACCAGGACCTGCAGCTGGCTGCCTTTGCGCTGCTGCAATGCCCGGGCCTGCGCCTCCAGCGCCTGGCGCGTGGGGGCATCGAGGGTGCCGGTGGTGTCGACCACCGGCGAGTCGAGTGCGGGGATGGGCGCGAGTTGCTGCGCCCCTGCGACCAGCGGCAGCAGCGCCAACAGCAGCGTGGCGAGCAGTGCCAATGCGACACCGAATCGTGACTTCGCGCCCACCATGGCCTGCAGCATCATCCGCGCCGATCAGCCGTTGGCCGGTGCCGGCTGGGTCGGCTGAGGCTGCGGCTGCGGCGCCGGCTGGCCGAAATCCACCTTCGGCGCTTCCTGGATCTGCGCCTCGTTCTCCACGGTGAAGTTGGGCTTGACCTTGTAGCCGAACATCATCGCCACGAGGTTCTGCGGGAACGAGCGGATGTAGGTGTTGTAGTCCTGCACCGTCTCGATGTAGCGCTGGCGCTCCACGGTGATGCGGTTCTCGGTGCCTTCCAGCTGCGCCTGCAACTGCAGGAAGTTCTGGTCGGCCTTGAGCTGCGGGTAGTTCTCGCTGACCACCAGCAGGCGGCCGATGGCGCTCTGCAGCTCGCCCTGGGCCTGCTGGAACTGCTGCAGCGACGCCGGGTCGTCGGCATTGACGTTGATGCTGCCCACCTTGGCACGTGCTTCGGTCACCTGGGTCAGCACCTGCGCCTCGTGGGCGGCATAGCCCTTCACCGTGGCCACCAGGTTGGGCACCAGGTCCGCGCGGCGCTTGTAAACGTTGAGCACCTGCGACCAGGCGGCCTTCACCGCCTCGTCCTTCTGCTGGATGGTGTTGTAGCCGCAGCCGCTGAGCATGAAGGTCAGCGACAGCACGGCCAGGGCCATGAGGATCCTGCGCATGGGTCGACTCCGTTCAGGGTAATGAAGCGCATTCCAGCATCGCTGGCGTTGGCATGCAATGAAGGCCGCGACACGAAAAAAGGGCTGGCCACAGGCCAGCCCTCTTCCAGTTGCGACGCCCGGAGCCGACGTGACGGCCTGCCGGGCGCGGCGCCGGGGTCACTCCGGCAGCAGGCGGCGCTGCGCGCGGCGCTTGGCCCACAGGTTGAGCACTTCCACCAGGGCGGAGAAACCCATCGCGCCGTAGATGTAGCCCTTGCCGATGTGGATCTCGAAGCCATCCAGGATCAGGTACGCGCCCACCAGCACAATGAAGGCCAGCGCCAGCATCTTGATGGTCGGGTTGTTGTCGATGAAATGGCCCAGCGGCTTGGCCGCCAGCAGCATCACCGCCACCGCCGACAGGATCGCGGCCACCATCACCGCCGTCTGGTTGGCCATGCCGACCGCCGCGATGACCGAGTCCAGCGAGAACACGATGTCGATCACGGCGATCTGCGCAATCACCATGCCGAACGAGGCCATGGGCTTGGTATGGATGTCCTCCGACTCTTCCTCGCCGACGATCAGGTCCTTGATCTCCATGCCGCCCTTCACCAGCAGGAACCCGCCGCCGACGATCAGCACCAGGTCGCGCACCGAGATGCCCTGGCCGAACAGGTGGAACAGGTCGCTGGTCAGCCCGGCTAACCAGGCCAGGGTCAGCAGCAGTGCGATGCGGGAGATGCACGCCACCGCGATGCCGAACTTGCGGGCCTTCTCGCGCTGGTGCGGCGGCAGCTTGCTGACCGCGATGGAGATGAAGACCAGGTTGTCGATACCCAGCACGATCTCGATCGCGCTCAGGGTGATCAGGGTGATCCAGGTCTGCGGATCGGAAAGCAGTTCAATCACAGGGAAAATTCCAGCCAATCAATGTGTGGGAAATCAGAACAGGCGTGGCAGCAGCAGCAGGCCCCAAGTCAGCAGGACGTTCATCATCACGACGAATACCGCAGCCGAGCCCATGTCCTTGGCACGCCCCGCCAGCTCGTGGAACTCGGCGCCATAGCGCTCGATGACCGCCTCCACCGCTGAATTGAGCAGTTCCACGCTCAGCACCAGCAGCATCGAGCCGACCAGCAGCGCCTTCTCCACCGGGGTCTGGCCGAGCCACAGGGCCAACGGCGCCAGCACCACGAACAGGTAGACCTCAAGCCGGAACGAGGACTCGTGCAGCCAGGCGGCCGCCAGTCCCTGCATGGACCACTTGGCCGCCTTCAGGATGCGATCCGGGCGGCGGGGAAGGTGTCCGAACTCGTCTGCCATCGGGTCTGCAAGCGTGGGCCACAGGGGGCGTAAGCCGCCAATTTTGCCACAAGGGCGTGACGGGCGCCCTCAAGCCCCCACGGGCCGCGCGGACGCGGAGCCCGTGTTCAGTCTTCGTGCACGCCGGTGCCCCGGCTACCGTCGGGACGGATCCAGCCGCGGAACATGGAACCGCTGTTGAAGGGCATGACGATGTTGCCGTCGCGGTCCAGGGCGACGGCGGCGCCATCGCCCTGGAC
>CBFGOS010000012.1:0-19265 GCA_965650425.1 uncultured Lysobacter sp.
TATGCAGCGGACTGCAAATCCGCGTACGCCGGTTCAATTCCGACCTCGGCCTCCAATTTCAGGACCCCGCTTCGGCGGGGTTCTTTTTTGTCAAGTGGTGGCGTCGTGGTTTGTTTGCGCTTCGGAGCGGCCACGCGACGTGGCTGAATGGCAAGGATGCGCGAAAGGCTATTCACAAAGATCGTTTTTGCTGTAGAATGGCGCTCCCCGCGGGAATAGCTCAGTTGGTAGAGCACGACCTTGCCAAGGTCGGGGTCGCGAGTTCGAGTCTCGTTTCCCGCTCCAGATTCAGGGGTTCTCCCCAGACAAAGCCCCGCGCTCGCGGGGCTTTGTCGTTTCAGCGCATGACGAACTTTCCCTGCTCCCAGCGGCGGTAGCGCCTGTCGATCTGCATGAGGGGTGCGTGTAGAATCCTGCTCGCTCGCTGGAAAGCGCAGCGCTCCATCTGCCCGGATGGTGAAACTGGTAGACACAAGGGACTTGATCAATTTGAGCCCTCTGGGGGAAACGCCAGGGGTGCAATCCGTCAAATTCGGTGAACGCCCTGGCTTGTTGATAGCCGAGCCAACGCCGAGCCAAGCCCTTGGGCGACCATGGGAAGGTGTAGAGAGCAGACGGCGGACACCTAAGGCCCTTCTGGCTAGGGTGAAGGCGTGCTCCAGACCACGAACAGTGCCTGCACTGGCGGCGAAAGCCGAAGTGGTACGAAAATCCCTCGGAGGCGACTCCGTGCCGGTTCGATCCCGGCTCCGGGCACACCCAGCTTGACCGCGTGACCATGGGGTTATGAACCCCGTGGATCGGACGCTATCCTCACGGGCTACCGGCCGATAGGGAATGTCCATGACCCGCTATGCCCCGTACGCCATGAGCGTGCTGATGACCGCCTTGTCGCTGGTGGTCGCGGCCCGGCTGGGCGGCCTTTGGTGGCTTGGGGTCGTGCTGTTTGGTGGGCTTGCCGCGCTGGGCACGGCCGATGTGCTGCAGCGGCGCAGTACCTTGCGGCGCAATTACCCCTTGCTGGCCCATTTTCGGTACAGCCTGGAATCGATTGGTCCTGAGCTGAGGCAGTACTTTTTCCAGTCTGACACGGTGGAGGTCCCGTACTCGCGACAACAGCGTGCGCTGATGTACCAGCGGTCCAAGTCGGTCAACGACGTGCTTCCCTTTGGCAGCCAGCAGGACGTCTACGCGCATGACTACGAGTGGATCAACCATTCGATGGCGCCTACGCCGCACCGCAGCCACGATTTCCGCATCACCATCGGTGGGGGCTGCGCACAGCCTTATTCGGCCAGTGTGTTCAACATTTCCGCGATGAGCTTCGGTGCGCTTTCGGCGAACGCCATCCGGGCGCTCAACAAGGGTGCAAAGCTGGGCGGCTTCTACCACGACACCGGCGAAGGCTCGATCTCGCCCTACCATCGCGAGCACGGCGGCGACCTGGTATGGGAGATCGGTTCCGGCTACTTCGGGTGCCGGAACGAGGACGGCAGCTTCAGCGAAGAGCGATTCATCGCCAATGCGCGCGATCCGCAAGTCAAGATGATCGAGGTGAAGCTCTCGCAGGGCGCCAAGCCGGGGCACGGTGGCGTACTCCCAGCGGCCAAGGTCAATGCGGAGATCGCGGCTACGCGCGGCGTGCCGCAGGGGATCGACTGCGTTTCACCTGCGCGACACGGCGCATTCGACACACCCAAGGAACTGCTGGTTTTCGTGGCGCGCCTGAGGGAGCTTTCCGGTGGCAAGCCGGTCGGCTTCAAGCTGGCCATTGGCCACCCGTGGGAATGGTTCGGCATTGCGAAGGCAATGGCGGAGACCGGCATCCTGCCGGACTTCATCGTGGTCGACGGCGCAGAAGGAGGAACCGGTGCCGCGCCCGCGGAGTTCATCGACCACGTGGGTGTCCCCATGCATGAGGCGCTGATGCTGGTGCACAACACCCTCGTCGGGCTGGAGTTGCGCGATCGCATTCGCATTGGTGCTGCAGGACGCATCAGCAGTGCGTTCGACATCGCGCGTACGTTGGCCATGGGCGCGGACTGGTGCAACGCTGGCCGCGGCTTCATGTTCGCGCTTGGCTGCATCCAGTCGCTGAGTTGCCACACCGACCATTGCCCGACCGGAATCGCCACGCAGGATCAAGCGCGCTGGAAGCATCTGGATGTCACTGACAAGGGGCAGCGCGTGTTCAACTTCCACCAGAACACGGTTAAGGCGCTCCGCGACCTGCTGTGCGCCGCCGGCCTCGAGCATCCTGACCAGTTGGGACCCGAGCACATCCTGCGGCGTGTTTCCGCCGTTGAAGTCAGGTCGCTAGGCGCGCTTTACGCGTTTCTCAAACCAGGGGACCTGGTCGGCCGGGTGCCGGCACACGCCGTGTTCCAGCAATTCTGGGCGAGCGCCAGCAGTGATAGCTTCGCGGCGCCGGCCAGCGTTCAGTCCCTTCGCCAGTCGAAGCTGGTGTAGCAGCAACCGGTGTGAGTGTCAGTCGAGCAGTTCCAGCACCTTCTCGGGCGGGCGCCCGATGACGGCCCGGCCCCCATGCACGAAGATCGGCCGCTCGATCAGGCGCGGGTGTTCCGCCATCGCCGATACCAATGCGGCCTCGTCCAGCGACGTGTCGTCCAGGCCCAGTGCCGCATACTCCGCTTCGCCCGTGCGCAGCAGCGCCCGGGCCGGCAGGGCGAGCATCGCCAGCACAGTGCGAAGTTCCTCCGCCGAAGGCGGTGTGTCCAGGTAGAACACGACCTCCGGCCCCACCCCGCGGGCCTCGAGGAGTTCCAGTGCCCCGCGGGACTTGGAGCAACGCGCGTTGTGGTAAAGGCGGGTTACGTTGGACAGGTCGGTCATCGCGGAGTCCTCCAAACGCAAAAAGCCGGCGCAGGGCCGGCTTGGTGCTTGAAACTGGTGGGCGGTACAGGGATCGAACCTGTGACCCTTGCCGTGTGAAGGCAATGCTCTACCGCTGAGCTAACCGCCCGGGTTGGGCTGCGCAGTATACGCACGCAATCTGCGGCTGCCAAGAGGGATGCGCCAATTGGGATGGGTCCCGCACGGTTGATGGGTGCCGGTTTCCGCCGACCGCCTGGCTCCCATGTGCAGCGTCTGGCACGAATGCAGCACGCGACTGGAAAGCGGGCATGATCCAGACGGCACGGCCGTGTCGGGCAGCCTGATCCGTTGGCAGAATAGACCCCGTGCCCAGCACCGATTGCCGAGTGAGCCGGCGATCCGGTACCCCGGTCGAATAGAGGAGGAGCGGATGCAGTTCTCGATGGATGTGGAGGGTGCCCGAGTCGCGATCATTGGCTTGGGGTACGTGGGGCTTCCCTTGGCCGTGGAATTTGGCAAGCAAGTGGACACGTTGGGGTACGACATCAACGCAGCGCGCATCGCGGAGCTGCGGGAGGGACGGGACAGCACGCTGGAGGTCGAGGGGGAGGAGCTCCAGCAGGCATCGCGACTGGGTTTCACGACCCGGTTGGAGGACCTGGCGTCCTGCAACACCTATATCGTTACGGTCCCGACACCGATCGACCAGGCCAAGCGCCCTGATCTGCGGCCGCTGGAGGGGGCGAGCCGTGCCGTCGCGCAGGTTCTCAGGCCCGGCGACGTCGTCGTGTTCGAGAGCACGGTCTACCCGGGGTGCACGGAGGAGGTCTGCGTGCCGCTTCTGGAGCAGGGTTCGGGCTTGAAGTTCAACCAGGACTTCTACTGCGGCTACAGCCCTGAACGCATCAACCCCGGCGACAAGGAGCATCGCGTCAGCACCATCAGGAAGGTGACGTCAGGGTCTACGCCGGAGGCCGCCGAGTACGTGGATGCGCTGTACCGTCGCATCGTCTCCGCAGGCACGCACAAGGCGCCCACCATCAAGGTGGCGGAGGCCGCCAAGGTGATCGAGAACACACAGCGCGATCTGAACATCGCCCTGATCAACGATCTCGCAATCCTGTTCAATAAATTGGGGATCGATACGCTCGATGTCCTGGAGGCGGCCGGTACCAAGTGGAATTTCCTGCCTTTCAGGCCGGGCCTGGTAGGCGGCCATTGCATTGGCGTTGACCCTTACTACCTGACACACAAGGCGCAGGAGGTAGGTCACCACCCCGATGTGATCCTTGCGGGGCGGCGCACCAACGACGGCATGGGGGGCTACGTTGCCGGGCAGGTCATCAAGCTCATGGTGCGGAAGGGCATCAATCCGGTGTCCTCGCGGATACTGGTGATGGGCCTGGCGTTCAAGGAGAACTGTCCCGACCTTCGGAACACGCGCGTAGTGGACATCGTCCATGCCCTTCAGGAATACAACGCCCAAGTGGACGTGTACGACCCCTGGGTCAGTGCCGAGGAGGCCCGGCATGAGTACGGATTGGAGCCCATAACCGATCCAGCGCAGGGGGCCTATGACGCCATCATCATCGCCGTGGGCCATGAGCAGTTCCGCAAGCTCGGGAGCGCGGGCATCCGCGCATTCGGGAAGCCAGAGGGCAACGTGGTGTTTGACGTGAAGTACATATTGCCCAGGAACCTGGTGGACGGGCGCCTTTGATCCGGTGCAGGCCAGGCTGGGCACGGACAACCACTGGCCGCGCAAGAAAAGGGGGAGCTTGCCAATGGCCCGAATCGTAGTCACAGGCGGCGCTGGTTATATCGGTAGCCACACCTGCGTCCTGCTGGCCCGCGCGGGGCATGCGGTCACGGTGGTGGACAACCTGGCGAATGCGTCACCCCGCGCTGTGGAAAGAGCGCGCGAGTTGGCCGGTCAGGAGATGGCGCTCGTTGTGCAGGATGTGTCCGACCACGAGGCAATGGCCAGTATCCTGCGCGGCGCGGACGCAGTGATCCACTTCGCCGGCCTGAAGGCGGTGGGAGAGAGCGTGGAGAAGCCACTCGCCTACTACGGAAACAACGTCGGAGGAACGATTGCATTGTTGAAGGCGATGGAGAGCGTCGGGGTCAATGCGATCGTCTTCAGCTCGTCGGCTACGGTGTACGGCGATCCCGAATCGCTGCCGATCGATGAACGGGCCCGGACCGGGGCCACCAACCCCTACGGCCACAGCAAGCTGATGTCCGAGCAGGTGATTCGCGACGCGTGTGCTGCCAATCCGCGCATGGCCGGCGTGTTGCTCCGATACTTCAACCCGGTGGGCGCCCACCCAAGCGGACGTATCGGTGAGGATCCGCTTGGCGTGCCCAATAACCTGATGCCCTTCGTGGCCCAGGTGGCGGTCGGGCGGCGCGACAGGTTGCAGGTTTTCGGTGGCGACTATCCGACGCCCGATGGCACCGGGGTGCGCGATTACATCCACGTGATGGACCTGGCCGAAGCGCATGTTTCGGCAGTCGAACATGCCCTCGCGAATGCCGGTTGCATCACCCTGAACTTGGGAACGGGGACGGGATACTCCGTGCTGGAAATGGTGCGTGCGTTCGAGCAGGCCTGCGGCCGTCCAATCCCGTACGAAATCGTCGGGCGTCGCCCGGGTGACGTCGCCGCGGTCTGGGCAGACCCAGCGCTCGCACGAACGACGCTGGGGTGGCGCGCCTTGCGCGGACTTGGTGAAATGTGTCGGGATGCCTGGGCTTGGCAGTCGGCCAACCCGCACGGATACCGGGCCTGATCCGGCGATCCTTTCTTCCGCCCCCAACGGCATGTGCCGCCGCAATTGAGGAATTTCGATGAAGGTTCTTGTCACGGGCACTGCCGGATTCATTGGCTCGCATGTTGCCCAGCGGCTGATGGCCCGCGGCGACGAGGTGATCGGCTTCGACAGCCTCAACGATTACTACGACGTCAGTCTGAAGCAGGCCAGGTTGGCCCGGTTGCTTGACGAGCCAGGGTATACCCATGTCACCGCCGACCTGGCGGATCGGTCGGCGGTTGAGGCGCTGTTCGCCCGCCATCAGCCCGAGCGCGTGGTGCACCTGGCAGCGCAGGCCGGCGTGCGATACGCGGCGCAGAATCCGCATGTCTATGTCGCAAGCAATGTGACTGGCTTCCTGCACGTACTGGAAGGGTGTCGCCACCACGGTGTCCAGCACTTGGTATACGCCTCGACCAGTTCGGTGTACGGCGCGAATACCCGGATGCCATTCTCCGAACATGACTCGGCGGAGCACCCGCTGACGCTGTATGCGGCGACCAAGAAGGCCAACGAGCAGATGGCGCACAGTTACGCGCATCTGTACGGCATCCCTTGCACCGGACTTCGTTTCTTTACTGTCTACGGGCCGTGGGGCCGGCCCGACATGGCGCTTTTCCTTTTCACCAAGGCGATCCTGGAGGGGCAGCCCATCCGCGTCTTCAACCACGGGCGGCACAAGCGCAGCTTTACGTACGTCGATGACATCGTCGAAGGCGTGATCCGCAGCCTGGATACGGTGCCGGGTCGGGACCCGCAGTGGCGCGGCGATGCCCCGGACCCGGCGACCAGCGGGGTGGCGCCCTATCGCCTGTACAACATTGGCAACGAGCAACCCGTGGAGTTGCTCCGTTACATCCAGGTGTTGGAGGAGTGCCTGGGACGCAAGGCGCACATGGAACTGTTGCCCCTGCAGCCAGGTGATGTTCCGGACACCGAGGCCGACGTGTCGGACCTTGTGAGCAACGTTGGCTACCGGCCGGTCGTGCCTGTAGAGCAGGGCGTTGCCCGCTTCGTCGATTGGTATCGCGACTACTACAAGGTCTGACCCCTCGCATCATCGTCACGCATGGCGTGGCTGCGGGATCGAAGCCGTGCCGCTACGCTATTGGCAACACCGCGTTCCTGGAGTGCATCCCCAGCATGATCCCCGTCATCCTTTCTGGTGGCTCCGGCACGCGGCTTTGGCCCCTGTCGCGCGAGGCCTTCCCCAAGCAGTTCCTGAGCCTGGTCGGCGGGGACTCCATGTTGCAGGCCACATGGCGCCGGGTGGCGCCGCTGGCCACGGGCGTGCCGATCGTTGTGGCGGGCGAGGACCACCGCTTCATGGTGGCCGAGCAGTTGCGCGAGGCTGGCTGCCATGGCGCCACCATTCTATTGGAGCCTGTAGCGCGCAACACCGCGCCTGCGATTGCAGTCGCCGCGCTGGAGGCCATGCGAGGCGGGCAAGACCCGCTGCTGCTGGTACTGCCCTCCGATCACGTCATCATCAATGCCGAGGCGTTCCGCCAGGCCGTGGAGAAGGCCGCGCCAGCGGCAGCGGACGGTGCCCTGGTCACCTTCGGTATCGTTCCGACGGGGCCCGAAACGGGCTACGGCTACATCCTTGCCCAGGCCGGCGAGGGTGTTCGCTCCGTGGAGCAGTTCGTCGAGAAACCGGACCTTGAAACGGCGAAAGGCTACGTTGCCAGCGGTGACTACTTCTGGAACAGCGGCATGTTCCTGTTCCGTGCCTCCGCGTTCCTCGGGGAATTGGCGGCCCATCAGTCCGCCATGTTGACCGCATGCCGCGATGCTTTGGCGCACGCGCGCCGTGACGAGGACTTCGTTCGCCTCGAAAAGTCGGCCTTTGCCGCGTCGCCGTCGGATTCCATCGACTATGCAGTCATGGAGCGCACCCGCGCCGCGGCAATCCTGCCCATCAACGTGGGCTGGAGCGACGTTGGCAGCTGGTCCGCCCTCTGGGAAGTGGCCGAGCAGGACGGCGATGGCAACGCGCACCATGGCGACGTGCTGGCGCAGGACTGTCGTGACACGCTGGCCTGGGGCGACGGTCGCCTGCTGGCGTTGCTGGGGTTGGAAGACGTCGTGGTCGTGGACACTGCCGACGCGGTGCTGGTGGCGCACAAGGACAAGGTGCAGGAAGTGAAGGGCATCGTCGCCGAGCTCAAGCGGCGCGGGCGTCAGGAGCCTACCTGGCACCGCAAGGTATACCGGCCTTGGGGCAGCTACGATTCCATCGACGTCGGCGAGCGGTTCCAGGTCAAACGGATCACGGTCAAGCCGGGCGCCTCCTTGAGCCTGCAGATGCACCACCACCGCGCCGAACATTGGATCGTGGTCAGCGGCACCGCGCGCGTGACCCGTGGTGACGAGGTGATCCTGCTCTCGGAGAACCAGAGCACCTACATCCCCTTGGGGGTCAAGCACCGGCTTGAAAACCCCGGCGTGGTGTCATTGGAATTGATTGAAGTGCAGTCCGGCAGCTACCTGGGCGAGGACGATATCGTCCGTTTCGAGGACGTCTACGGGCGCGGTTGAACGAGTGGGGCCTCCGGCTCCATAGCCCACTCGACGCGGTTGCGGCCGAGCTCCTTGGCACGGTAGAGCGCCTGGTCGGCGCGGCGCATCAGTGGAGCCAGCGCTTCGTCGGCCGTTCGCAGGGCGATGCCCGCACTGACCGTAATGCCGCGATCAGTCGTTTGTTCGGCGAACTGGGCGCGCACCTGTTCGGCAAATTCGTGGGCCTCAGCCGGCGCAGGGCCCGCAAGCAGCACGACGAACTCCTCGCCACCCAGGCGCGCGGCCACGCTTCGCGCAGGCCGCAGGCGCGACAGTATCCCGGCAAGCGTGCGCAGGATTTCATCGCCCACTTCATGGCCAAAATCGTCATTTACCCGCTTGAAGCGATCCACGTCAAAGAACAGTGCCAGCACCGGACGCCTGCCCGCGATTGCGTCCTCGAACAGTTGGGGCGCAAGCTCATTCCATCCGTTCCGGTTGTGGAGTCCAGTCAGGGGGTCGGTGCGGACCCGCTTCTGCAGATCGATTCGACGAATCAGCGACTCTTTTGCGACCCGCATGCGGAAGTGGCGCAGCACCAGGCCGAAGGCAATGGCCAGCCCCCATTGCACGCCCGTCAGCAGCGGCGCAGGCAGGTCGTGCTCGGCGAGGAACCACACCAGCCAGAGGCCAGATACCACGGTGATGGCGAGGGCGGCCTCGAGGCGAACGGTAAGGGTCAACGCCACCAACGTGAAGATCACGAACAGCCCGACACGTTCGCTGCTGGCAGGATAGTCGGGCGTCGGCGTGGACAACAGGAAGCCCAGTAGGGGCAGGTATGCGCTGACAGCGACTACCCGTGCCGCGAACCACGGACTGAAAAGGCTGGCATAGGCGGTGGCGAGGAGGCCGCCCACACCTAGCGCTACCCACGAGGCGTCATGGCCGAGTGGGGCGACCCAATCCCAGAGTTCCAGGACTTCCAACAGGCAAACCAGCAGGGCACCCGTGGAAAGCGCCAGGAAGTACGCCACTCGAGTGCCACTGAGTTGCGATTCCTCCAGTGCCCGCCATGCGGAAGGGGGCAGCGTACTATTCGCCGTCCCATTGCCAGGGTGGGCGTGGAGTTCGCCTGCCGAATTGCGGGCCTGTCGGACAGGGGTCACGCGAATCCTCTCCCGTGAACGGCGACGGTGGTCGGTGACCCTGCGCCGCGGCACTTGCAGCGCGCCAACAAACCGGGAACCCTGCAGGTGCCGGCACGGCTGCAAGGGTGGCGGGCTTGCCGCGGACCGATAGGGGGCATATGTCGCTTAGTGTAGCGAGTCAGGCCAAGGTTGGAGGCGGCGTCATCGTGGCCAATCCCCGCCAGGCGGAGCTGCGAGCGTTTGCCGCTATCGTAGCCCGATGGGGTGGTCGTCTCCCTGCCGAGACGTTCGACAACGGATTGGACTGCCTCCAATGCTTGGGTCCGGGGGAAGGGGCACTGGCGGCGCCGATGCCGTGGCTGTGCATCCTGGACTATCACCTCCCGGGCGTGGACGGCATGTATCTGTTGGGGCGGATCCGGGCCGATCCCCTGTTGCACCGGCTGCCCGTCGTCCTCACCGGGCGCGAGGCGGACGGCGGCATCGTGCGCGCGGCCTATGCGGCAGGAGCCAACTCGTGCGTGCTGATGCCCGAAGACGAGGGCGCTCGCCATCAGGTTTGGGAGCGGCTGCTGGACTACTGGCTCCGCACTGCGATCAACCCAGTAGGGCGAAGACTGTTGGCCTGACCAGACGAGGAGGGGGGCGATGCCGTCATCAATGGGCCGAGGAGGGCTGGAGCTGCCCAATGCCAGTGGCATGACGATCATCATCGCCGAGGATGATCCGAATGATCGCGACATGATCCAAGGTGCCTTGCGGGAATGCCGGATCGAGAAGCCAGTGGTGTTCCTCAGGGACGGTGAGGAGCTCCTCGAGTACCTGCAGCGCAGCGGCCCCTACGCGGATCTGGCGGGCGTGCCCCTGCGGGGGCTGGTGCTGCTGGATCTCAACATGCCTCGAAAGGACGGTCGCGAGGCACTGGCGGACATCAAGGGCGACCCCGCGCTGCGCCACCTGCCCGTGGTGGTGCTGTCCACGTCGCATTCGCCAGACGATATAGCGATGTGCTACGCCGTCGGGGCGAATTCGTTCGTGGGCAAACCGGAAACCTACGAAGACATGCTGGCGCTTTGGCAGTCCATCGACCGCTACTGGCTGCAGACCGTGGCCTGTCCCTGAGGGGGCGATGCGTTGGACTAGAATAATTCCCCACGGGATGCGTCACTGACTGACGCGGTCGCGGCTTACACTTGACGGGATTGAAGGGGCGCTGGATGGCGTCCCGCTGGACAGGAGACCGCGTGGGCGTCCGAATTCGCAAGGCAGTATTCCCGGTGGCCGGCCTTGGCACCCGTTTCCTTCCGGCCACCAAGACGGTGCCGAAGGAAATGATGCCGATCGTGGACAAGCCGTTGATCCAGTACGCGGTGGACGAGGCAATCGAGGCAGGTTGTGACACGCTGGTTTTCGTGACCAACCGTTACAAGCACGCGGTGGCCGACTACTTCGACAAAGCCTACGAGCTCGAGCAGAAACTCGAGAAGGCGGGAAAGGATGCGCAGTTGGCACTCGTGCGCAACATCCTGCCGCCCCACGTACGCGCGGTGTTCGTGACCCAGGCCGAAGCCCTGGGATTGGGGCATGCGGTGTTGTGCGCAAAGCCGGTCGTCGGCAACGAGCCGTTCGCGGTGATGTTGCCCGACGACCTGATCTGGAACCGCAAGGGCGATGGCGCTCTCAAGCAGATGGCGGACCTGGCCGAGCGCGAGGGTGGCAGCGTGGTCGCCGTGGAGGATGTGCCGCGGGCCATGACTGGGAGCTATGGCATCGTGGATGCGCCTGCATTCGATGGGCGCTCGGGCCTGATCCGATCGATGGTGGAGAAGCCGGCTCCGGAAGATGCGCCCAGTACGCTGGCCGTGGTTGGGCGCTACGTACTCGACGGGCGCATTTTCGACCTGTTGGAACGCACCCGGCCGGGCAAGGGCGGCGAGATCCAGCTTACCGATGCCATCCAGCAATTGCTGGCCGAACAACCGGTACACGCCTTCCGCTTCCAGGGCACGCGGTTTGACTGTGGGAGTCATTTGGGCCTGATCGAGGCCACGATCCGCTTTGCCCTGGACAACGAGCAGCTCAGCGCGTCGGCCGCGGAGGCCATGCGTACCGCGCTGGATGAACTTGGCGTGGTGGAGAACTGACGGGCTTCTTCCTCCACTCCCCACAGACGGGGAATCAGGGGAGAATGGCCGCCTTGCCCTGATCGGAAGAGCCCATGGCCGGTGCCAGCCTGTTCACGCTTCTCGACGACATCGCCAGCGTCCTGGACGATGTCTCCATCCTCACCAAGCTGGCCGCCAAGAAGACGGCCGGCGTGCTGGGCGACGATCTGGCCCTGAATGCCCAGCAGGTGACCGGCGTGCAGGCGAACCGCGAACTGCCGGTGGTCTGGAGCGTGGCCAAGGGATCGATGGTCAACAAGGCCATCCTCGTGCCCGCGGCCCTCGCAATCAGTGCGTGGCTGCCGTGGGCGGTAACGCCATTGATGATGATCGGCGGCGCATTCCTCTGTTACGAGGGGGTGGAGAAGCTTGCACACAAGTTCCTTCACTCTGACGCGGAAGACGCCCGCCATCACGCCGAGCACGTGGAGCACCTCTCGGAACAAGGCGCCGATCTGGTCGCGCTGGAGCGGGACAAGATCAAGGGCGCGATCCGAACCGATTTCATCCTGTCGGCGGAAATCATTGTGTTGTCGTTGGGTGTCGTGTCGGCCCAGCCGTTCCTGCAGCAGGTCATGGTGCTGGTGGCCATCGCCCTCGCGATGACGGTAGGCGTGTACGGCCTGGTGGCGGGCATTGTGAAACTGGACGACCTGGGCCTTTGGCTATCCGGCAAGGGACGTGCCCTGGCATCGTTAGGGCGTGGCATCCTGTATGCCGCGCCTTGGCTCATGAAGACGCTGTCGGTGGCCGGTACCGCCGCCATGTTCCTGGTCGGCGGTGGCATTCTGGTCCACTCGTTGCCGGTGCTGCATCACGCCGTGGAATCGATCGCACCTGAGGGCTGGAGCGGCGCCATCGTCACGTCCCTGGCCAACATGGTTGTGGGCGTCGTTGCCGGCGCGGGCGTGCTGGCGGTCGTCAGCCTGGTAACCCGGATCCGCAAGAAGGCGGCGACCGCTGCACATTGAGGGGTACACCGGCGCCATCACGACGCGTTGACGGGAATGTGGCATGATCGGCGGATTGGCCTGAGCCCTTGTGGGACGGCAGGCTGGGGACCGATAGGCAGGCGTAAGTGACGGCTGCGGAAACGCTACACATCGTGGGCGCTTGGCCATGGGGCGGAGTCGCTCTGCTGGCGCTCGTCGTCTCCGCCGCGACGTTCGCGGTGGTGAGTCTGGTTCGACGCAACCGGGTTAACGTCTCCCACTTGGAAGCCGCACATCGTGCGTTGCAGGACGCTGATCGTGCCGCGGCCATCGGCCAGGGCGAGTTGATCCAGGCCCGCGAGCGCCTGCGGCGGATGGAGCAGCAGCAGCGGGTGGTCTTTGGCGACAACCCGGTGCCCATGTGGATACATAGCCCGACTCTGGGGCGCGTCGTCGCCTCCAATGCGGCCGCGCGCGAGGCCTTTGGCCTGGTCGATGGTGAGCAGCCGGTGGCGGGTACGGCAGCGCAGTCGCTGGCTTGGACATTGGATACCTTGGCCGCGCGCCGGCCGCAGGAACGGCAGGCGGGCGAACGGTGGACGCATCCGGTGGTTGATGGCCCTGTGCTGTCGGCGCACCTGCACGTTCGTGACCTGGTGTTCGGTGGGGGGCCGTGCCTCCTGGTGACGGCGACACCGCCGACCATCGGCCCGCCAGGCGGTGCCGCATTGGCGGTCGAAGGGGCCGGGGAAGCTGCTCCCCACTGGGACGACGAGAAGCGACAGTTCGCGACCGACCTGCGCCTGTTGCGGCGCGCGGTGGAAACCACCGACAGCGGCATCGTGATTACCGACGCGACGCTGCCGGACCTGCCCATCATCTACGTCAATCCGGCCTTCGAGCGCATTACCGGGTACTGCAGTGATGAACTGCTGGGCCGGAACTGCCGGTTCCTCCAAGGGACCGACCGGGAGCAGGCGCCGGTAGACGCCATTCGTGGTGCATTGCAGGACGGACGCGACGTGCGCGTGACCCTGCGCAACTACCGCCGGGATGGAAGCCTGTTCTGGAACGACCTGCACCTGACGCCGCTGCGTTCGCCGTCGGGTGACATCACGCACCACGTGGCCATCGTCAACGACGTGACCGAGCAGCGGCATTACGAGGACCAGCTCGCCTATCGCGCGACGCATGACGACCTGACTGGCCTGCCCAACCGCCAACTGCTCCTGGATCGCCTGGAGCAAGCCATTCGCATGGCTGATCGGAATGGTTCGTCGGTCGCGGTGATGTTCATTGACCTGGACGACTTCAAGCTGATCAACGATACGCTGGGTCACGCGGCGGGCGACAAGGTCCTGCGCGCGGTGGCGTCGCGACTCTCAGGGCTGGTGCGCGACACCGACACGGTGGCACGGTTTGGTGGCGACGAGTTCGTGGTGCTGTTGCCTGACCAGGGCGACCCAACCGTGCGGGGCGTCGTCATCGAGCGGATCACGCAGGCCATCTCCCAGCCCATCATCATTGATGGCGTGGCCCATGCGATCACGCCGAGCATCGGACACGCCTGCTATCCGGATTCCGGCAGTTCGGCCGACATGCTGTTGATGCGCTCCGACATGGCGATGTACCAGGCCAAGCGCCTGGGCCGAAATCGGGCCGTGGGTTATGACGCCAGCTTCGACGCCAATACCTCCGAGCGACTGTTGTTGGTCAAGGAACTGCGCGAAGCCTTCGAGAACGACGAGTTCGTGCTCGCATTCCAGCCCGTCTTCCACCGGGATGGCCGGCCGGTTGCCATGGAGGCGCTTGTGCGCTGGCACCATCCGCAGCAGGGCGAAATTCCCCCGGGTCGCTTCATCAGCGTCTGCGAGGAATCGGGCATGATCGCCGAACTGGGGCGGCGGGTCCTGATGATGGCGGCGCAGCACCATCGTCGCCTTGCCGACCTTGGTTTGGGCGAATTTCGTATCGCCGTGAACGTCTCGGCCGCGCAATTCGCGGAATCGCTGTACGAGGACGTGCAGCACGCGATGGCCAAGTACGGGCTGCGGCCCGGTGCGCTGGAACTGGAGCTCACCGAGTCCATGATCATGGACAACCCGGAGCATGCGATCGCCACGATGGAGGCGTTGACCCACCTTGGGGTCAGCATCGCGGTGGACGATTTCGGCACCGGGTACTCCAGCCTGGCCTACCTCAAGCGGCTCCCGATCCGGCGATTGAAGATCGACCGTTCATTCGTGCGCGACCTGGCGGAAAACGCCAGCGACCGTTCCATCTGCCAATCGGTTATCGCGCTGGCCAAGGCGCTGGACCTGGAAACCGTGGCCGAAGGCGTGGAGACGCTGGCCCAGCGGGATTGGCTGGCCCACCACGGTGTGGACGAGTTGCAGGGCTACTACTTGAGCCGGCCCACGCACTTCGAGGGGGCGGTGGCGATCATGGTCAAGGCGCTGCCGGCCAGTCACCCGGTCTCGGCAGCGCTTTCTCGGCCCATGGTGGAAGGCGCGGTGTAATGCGACGGTCTTCCGGCGCGATGCTCAGCGGACAACGGTGACCGGAATCGGGCTTTCGGCAATCACCTTGGTGGCCACGGAGCCCAGGAATACGCTCGCCAGCGCCGTGTGTCCACGCGACCCCATCACGATCAGGTCCGCTTTGAGGTCCTTGGCTGCCTTGACGATGGTCGGTGCCGGCGGGCCGACGCGCATGTCTTCCTTGAATGCGATCTTGGCGCGATTGAGCGCGGTGCGGGCGCTGCGCGTCGCATAGGCCGCGTTATCGGCGTGATACTTCTCCACGCCCTGCGTGCCCAGCGAAAGCGCGACGCTGCGCAGCAACGGTTCGTCGGCAAAGACCATTGTCACCTTGGGGGGCTTGGCCATGCTGCCGGCGAGTTTGGCGACGTGCTTGACGGCGCGGGTGGCAACCGGACTGCCGTCAACGGCGAGAAGGATGTGCATCACGTGGCTCCTTGTGTGTCTGCGGGACGTGCCCGCCATGGGTGCAGCCTAGTCGGTCGCGCGACCCGGCGTTTGACGTGTGTCAATCCGCCGGTTCGCAACGCTCCCGGCCTTTACTCCAGTTGCGCTCGTGCATGGGCGGCATCCAGGGCCTCCATGGCATCCAGTGGCGGCAATTGACCGGCCGTCTCGTAGGCCGCGGCCGCTTCGTCTTCCTTCCTGTCGCCATGCAGCAGCATCAGCAGGTTGCCGTGCTCGATGTGGGCAATGGGCGAGTCAGGAGTCAGCTTCAGTGCCGCCTTCATGTGCTTTTCCGCATCGGCGGCCTTGGCGCCATACGTCAGCCCGCCGATCATGCTGCCGACCTTGCCGATGATCTCGGCGTGGTACAGCGCCATCGCAGTGTGGGCTTCGGCATGCTTGGGCGCGAGCTCCAATGCAGTGTCCAGCGCGGTGCGTACCTTGCCTGCAATACCAGCCTTCAGCGCCTTGATGATGCTGATGCATTGGCTGTAACGGCCCAGCGCGAAGGCGTGTCGGAAGTGGCTGTTGGCCTCGTCGGGCAACGCCTTGACGGCCGCCTCGGCCAACTGGGCCGCCTGGTCGAACCGCTTGAGCTGCTCAGCCTCGTCGTCGACCAGGTGGGTGGCGTGGATGCCAATGGCCTTGACGGCCACCGAAGCCCCAACGGGCCCGAGCGCGGTCCCAGCATCGTACGCCGCCTTGAAATCGCCCTCATGGAACGCGCGCCAGGCGTGTTGGAGGGCCTGTGCAAGGGCGTCGGCGTCGAGCCCCTTCGGGGCCTGCTTGCCGGCGGCCGCGATCAGCGCGGCGGCGCGCTTCTTGTCGGGGAAGGGCTCCTGGTCGCCGGCATGCAGCTTGGGCCACGCCTTCTTCAGCGCGTCGCCGGGAAAGGTGAACCCTTGTAGTCCCTTGGGCATTGCCGCCCACGAAGCCTTGCCTGCCATGACGTGCCCTCAGTCCGGTGACGTCCCAGCATCCCCAAAAAGACCCGTGCTGGCAATCGCGCAGCACGGGGCCGCGATGCGGTCCGGGTAGTGTGTTTGCTCGGTTGGGCGGGGCCAGAGTGACGCTTGGAAAGCCGCATTCGGCGCTGTATCGGAGCCTACCCCGTGGTTGCCAAGAATCGAAAGTCGCCACCTTCGCACCAGACCACGTTGCGCCATGTTTGGTTGGCCGGGCTGGGGTTGGTAGTGCTTGCTCGCCGGGAGGCGGCAGCGCTGCCCGGACGCATGCTGGCTGGTGTATCCCACGGGCAGCGCGCCGCGGTGGCACGCTGGGTGGAGGCCCGCAGCGGGGTACAGGGCGGGCTTGCGTTCGCGCGCGCCCAGGTGGAACCGACCGTCGTGCAGTTCAGTAGTGCAGTCGAGCGCCGCTTGGCGCCGGTGTATGTGAAGTTCGGCCTGAAGCCCGCAGCCGAGCCGGCGCGCGGGAAGACGTCCAAGCCGGCGGGCAAGGCCACGGTCGGGAAGGCACCGCGCCAAGTGGTGGCGCGCAAGCCCGTTGCGGGGCGCGCCAAGCGCCGGAATCGCGCCGCGTAAGGGCGTTCAGTCGCGGTAGACGCGCGTCAGCGTATGCAGATGCATGCGCTCGGCATCGCGCAGGAACGGGGCGATCAACATCATCACCTGGACGATGCCTTGCCGGATCGCCGCCTGCTCGTCCTTGTCGCCACGCGCGGCCGAGTAGTTGAGCCAGAAGGTGGCGATCAGCAGCACGTTGGTCGCCGTGGCGGCCAGTTCCTCGGCCGAACCGCGCATCACTCCGGCCTGTGAGAGCCCACGCATGACTGAGTGCGCCTGCTCGTCGGCGCGTTTGAGGATGCGCGCGAACCGGAGCCGGAGGCGACGGTTGCGGCTCAAGATCTCCACCAGGTCGCGGTGCAGGAAGCGGTAGTCCCAGATGCACTCGAACACGAGGTGCAACTGCAGCCAGACATCCTCAAGCCCCGGCAGGCGTCCCTCGGGGGCCCCCAACGCGGTGTCCATGCGCTCCTCGAAGCGCGCGAACAGCTGCTCGATGATGTCGTCCTTGTTGCGGAAGTGGTAGTACAGGTTGCCCGGGCTGATCTCCAGCTCGTCGGCGATATGGTTGGTGGTGACATTGGGCTCGCCTTGGGCGTTGAACATGCCCAAGGCCGTGTCGAGGATCTTCTGGCGCGTGTCCTTGGCCACGTGGTCGGCGTTCTGGCGGCGTGCGGCGTCAGCCGCGCAGCTTCTTCACGAGATCGACGTACTTCTTCATGGCGTCCTCCTGCGAGGTGCCTTTGAGCTTGCTCCATGCCTCGTACTTGGCAGTCCCCACGAAATCGAAAAACCCCGGTTTCGGGCCATTGACGTCGCCCTCTGCGCCCTGCTTGTAGAGCGCATACAGGCGCAGCAAGGTGTCATTGTCCGGGCGTTCCGCCAAGCCCTTGATGTCTTCGGCGGCTTGCTTGAATGCGGCTTGCAGGTCCGACATGGGGCCCTCCCAGGCGCCACGAAGTGGTGCATTCATCACACCATGCAGGGTGAGGGGGGTCAATACGGCAGGGAATTGTGGGGCGCCCGCCACTCTGGCAACGTAGGCACGACGGCGCCGCGCGGGGCTCCGGGCCCCGCCTGCACCGGGCGTGCGAGCCGGCCCCGCCAGGGACTCGCTGCGACCACAACCAGGAGAGGGGCATGGGCTATTTCGTCACGGGTGCGACGGGCTTCATCGGACGATTTCTGGTCGCCAACCTGCTGCGCAAGCGCAAGGGGCCGGTATATGTGCTCGTGCGGAAGGACTCGCTGAAGAAGCTTGGTGACGTCGGCCAGCGCATGGGCTGGGACATGAAACGCGTGGTGGCGGTGGAAGGCGACATGACCCGCACGAACTGCGGGGTGTCGCCGGCAAGGATCAAGGCACTGCAGGGCAAGGTGAAGCACTTCTTCCACCTTGCCGCCATCTACGACCTGACCGCCAGCGCCGAGGCGCAACGCAAGGCCAACATCGACGGTACCGCGCATGCACTGGACCTTGCCGTCGCGCTCAAGGCCGGCTGCTTCCACCACACCAGCTCGATCGCCGCGGCAGGCCTGTATCCGGGCGTGTTCCGTGAGGACATGTTCGAGGAGGCAGAGGGTCTGGATGATCCCTATCTGCGTACCAAGCACGAGTCCGAAGGGCTGGTGCGGGCGGAAAAGCGCCTCAAGTGGCGCATCTACCGTCCGGGCATGGTGGTCGGCCATTCCCAGACCGGCGAGATGGACAAGATCGACGGCCCGTATTACTTCTTTACCTTCCTGAAGAAGTTGCGCGAAATGCTGCCGCCGTGGATGCCGACGCTGGGGCTGGAAGGCGGGCGCATCAACATCGTGCCGGTGGATTTCGTGGCTGACGCGATGGACTACATCGCCCACAAGCCCCGGCTCGATGGCCAGTGCTTCCACCTCACCGATCCCGAGCCCATGCGCGTGGGCGAAGTACTGAACACGTTCGCGCGTGCGGGCCACGCGCCGGAAATGACCATGCGCATCGATGCGCGCATGTTCGCCTTCATTCCTGGCGGCGTGCGCTCGGCGGTGGGAAGCCTGCCCCCCGTGCGGCGCTTCGTCGGGATGTTGTTGCGCGATTTCCAGGTGCCCAAGGAAACGCTGAAGTTCCTGACCTATCCGACGCGCTTCGACAATCGCCAGGCCGAGCGTGCCCTCAAGGGCAGCGGCATTGCCGTCCCGCGGCTGGACACGTATGCGTGGCGGCTGTGGGACTACTGGGAACGCTACCTGGACCCCGACCTGTTCATCGACCGCTCGCTCAAGGGCAAGGTCCGCGGCAAGGTGGTCGTGATCACAGGTGGCTCTTCTGGTATCGGTTTGAGCACGGCAGCGAAGGTCGCCGCGGCGGGGGCGACCAC